>CAZAIZ010000027.1:0-10881 GCA_964485275.1 uncultured Pedosphaera sp. | reverse complement strand
ATGCGACGCCCAATGACAATTGCCAGTTCCGCCTCAAAATCGTTTCGATGAGTCGGAAAAGGCAGCTCAATCTTGCCACCATCAGGAATAAGAGAAGTGGGGGCTTTAAGCCAAAATAGAGGCTGGGTGGGTGGTTTCAAATTGGATTCACGGGCATGGTCGGCGTAATTAAGCCCTACAGCAATAACCTTGCTTGGCTCAACAGGGACAAGGGTCCGGATGCCTTTAGCGGGCGTTACGGGTCTTTTTACATATGAAGGGGACCCAAAAACGTCACCTTTTAGTTTATAAAGTTTACCGTCTACAACCTTGGCATAGAAGATGTCATCACCCTTTTGAAAGCGTCCGATAGAGGCCATGGAGCGGGGTTATTAACAGTTTTATGACATTCTCCGCAAGATAAAAACTGCTAGAAATCGGTCATAAAACAGGCTGAATTTAGCCAATATTACAGTTTGGTTTGGGTTCTTCACATTCTATAGACAAATGATCTACCCAGTCGAAGAACGTTCAATCTTGACCGAAACCCACGCAGTATTCGGTAAAATGAATTTTTTGATTTCTACCCTAACATGCCGGGCAGGTAGCTTTCCGAGTAATGATGAAGCAATATCTTCGGCTAAAGTTTCGATCAATTTACGCTCTCTTTGGTCGCAGATTTCATGCACCAATAGATAAGCAGCATGGTAATCAATTGTCGCTTTTAAATCATCTAGTGCAGATGCCTTAGTGAAATCGTCTTCAAATTCCAGTGATATGAGCAATCGTTGAGGAACTTTCCGTTCATCATCAGCAACACCAATACTGCATTGAACCTCGATATCAGAGATTGTAATTGTATCATTCATGAGCGGTAAACACAGGAGGCCATCTCAGGGAATTATTATCCAAAACCTTTTTCAGATGCCCCAAGTCTTCCGCAATGTAATCAGGCATTGCCTCTGCCAGTTGGTCCCGCTTGTTGTATCCTGTGAGGACAGCGCAGGAGCCTACCCTCCCCCGTTTTGCTGTTTCCACATCGTGTTGCATGTCTCCGATGAATATCGTTTCCTCTGCAGATAATTGGTTCTCCCGGAGTATGTCCAAGATTTTGCTCCGTTTATCCATAACCCGAACATATTCAATATCAAAATCGAGTCTAATTAGTTCTGACTGCACTTTGTAATGATCGGGATGAATGGTGCTTAGCAGAAGCGTTTTTAAATTGTGATCTTTGCAGTAATCAAGAAACTCATGTGCGTAAGGCAGTGACCTAATCTTTTTCTGCTCTACCTTGTAACTTTCCATGTACCATTTTTCCACCAAACTCATTGAGACCCCAGGGGCAACTCGTTGATAAAATGAATCGTAAGGAAGGCTGAACTCTGCCCTAAATTGATCCAGGGAGATTGTTGGGAACCCGCTTTTCCTAATTGTATAATTAGTTGATGTCCATACAGCCTTTAGATCGTCAACCAAAGTGCCTGACCAATCAAAAATCACATTACGAATCATTTACAGTATCATCTTGTTCTGCCATGGAAGGCATGACTATATATTTAGCAGCAGGAATTGCTGCAAGTACTGCAATTACAGCACATATTAAATAAGGCAATTCAGTACTCACATCCATTAAGCCCAAAGCAAATGGCGGTCCGATTATTCGAGCCAAACTGCCTATGCTCTGCGTTACCCCCATTATTTCCCCTTGTTCATCCGAAGATGCATTCAGTGATATGAGGCCAAAAGTTGGAGCCCGGTACAATCCAGAACTTACAGCAAAGAAGGCTAAGACAATCATTAAACTCGCCAAGCCTTGTTCGCTGGAGCAATAAGGGATAAAAGCAAGGCTAAGACCGACACAGAATATCCCAAGGACGACCATTTTCTTTTCTCCCAGTAATTTCACCAAGGGACCTATTAATCCTCCCTGCACGATTGCTCCTACAAGGCCGCAAAAAGCCATTAACCAGTAGGCTTTTGTCTTGGTTGTGTCAATTTGAGCTTCATTGCTTGTGCTCCGATTTATCCTGCCTGCAGCAGGAGATATCAGGGGCTCTTGGCCCTTAATAACAGCTATCAAATCCCCCTTGCTCACCTCATCACCATCATTGGCATGCCACCGAATCTCGACATTTTCAGGAATCATAAATTTTTCAGTAAAACTGAATTTACCTGGCTTCTCCTTGGTGCCCGCAAATAAGACCGCAAAAGTTGACTCAAAGCAGGTGAAACAGAATGTTGCCAAGAAAAAAACACCTATCAAATATCCAAGTTGCGGGCGGTTCAAAACTCTTCCGATTTTGTTCAAATTGGGAGTAGGTTCGGCTGGCTTGGAACCGGGACTGCGGCTTTCCCCCAAAATAAAGAAAGCAAGCAAAAGGTTAAAAGCGCATATGGCAGCTGCAACCCATCCAGGGCCAGCAATTCCGAACCATCCGGCGCTTATTGCCCCAAGGGCTGGGCCAAGAATAAAACCTAACCCAAAAGCCATACCAATAAGTCCCATATTTTTGGATCGTTCCTCTGGTGGTGAGATATCAGCTATATAGGCACTGGCGACTGAAAGATTAGCGCCGCATATTCCAGCCGCCAAACGAGAGGCTACCAATAGAACTAACGATTTTTCCATGCACCCAACAGCAAAAATGCAATAAGAAACACAGGCACCCGCGGTGCTTACCAATAGTACCGGTCGCCTGCCGATCCGGTCACTTAATCGCCCCCATACCGGGGAGAATGTGAATTGCATTAAAGAATAAGCCGCAACAATTCCTCCAGCGGCCAAGCCAGAGGCTCCAAACTCCTTGCTGTATAGGGGCAGCATTGGCAGGACAATTCCGAAGCCAACAAGGTCAATAAAAACCGTCAAAAAAATGACCAGTAATGATGTCTTTTTTGCCATAGCAAAGAGCGCGAAACCTAGCCTTGAAGTGGCAGGCTATAAAGAATAATTGCCCTAAATATTTCGGATTTGAGCAATTTGCTGGTCGCCTTCTTCAAGTTGAGCCGGAGAAGCCTGGTTTCCATAAAGCCAATTCCATAATGACTTGAAATCCTCCAGAATCACGTATCCTGAAGGAACTATGACTAAGGTAACAACAGTAGCAAACATAACTCCAAACGCCAAAGAGATAGCCATTGGAACCAGAAACTGAGCCTGAACACTTTTTTCAAAAAATATCAGCGGCGCCAGTCCCGCAAAGGTTGTCAATGAAGTGAGCAAAATCGCCCTAAAACGCGCAACCCCACTCATTCTAACAGCATCAATCAAGTTTGTATAATCACCCCTCTTACGGTTGACATAGTCTACCATAACCAAGCTGTCATTGACTACGACGCCGGTGAGGGCAACAACCCCAAACATGGACAGAATAGTGAGGTCCATGCCCATTATTAAATGCCCGGCAACTGCACCAATTAAGCCGAATGGAATGGCGCACATGACAATAAGCGGCTGAAGATACGATCCGAAAGGAATCGCCAACAGTGCGTAGATGATAACCATGGCCACCAAATAGGACCGAAGCATGCTTGATAGAGCTACTTCCTGCTCCTGACGGTCGCCTTCAAAACCATACTGAATCCCAGGATATTTGTTCAATAAATTCGGCAACTCCTCATTTCTCAAACGATTGATAATCGCATTTGATTGAACCTTTTGGGTATCAACATCTGCTGTAATATTTACTGAACGACGCCCATCAACCCTTCTGATCGCAGCATACCCCACCCCCTTCTCTATGGTTGTAATCTGTTCTATTGGAACTTCTTCGCCGCCAGGGGTCCGGATACGCAGATCGTAAAGATTCCGCATGGACTGACGGTTTTCTTCTGGGTACCTTATCATAACCTTAACATCATCCCTGTTACGTTGGATGCGCTGAGCCTCTTCTCCGAAAAATGCCTGTCTGACCTGTCTTGCCAAGTCGCTCTGGCTGAGCCCCAAGGTTTGCCCCTGTCGGTTTAGCTTGAGATCTATCTCCTCCTTGCCAGTTCGAAATGAGTCACTTATATCCTCAACTCCATTAATCAATTTGAGTTTGGATTTAAGCTCCGCTGCAGCCCCTTGCAGCATATCCATGCTTGGACCACTCAGCCTGATATTAATTGGTTTACCTGCAGAAAATATACTCGCACTAAAACCTACTTCAACCGCGCCAGGAAACTCACCGGCAATCTCCCTCCAGCGTCTAGCTATTTCTTCACTGCTTATGGTTCGTGATTCAGAGGGCGTTACCTCAAGATGCACTTCACCTTTGTGGCTCCCTTTATGACTTGATCCATAATTTCCCCCGGCCTGTTCTGCCTCACTGCGAAAAGGTTGGCTCCCTACACTGGCAAGTGAATGCAGGATTATGTTTGTATCCCCTTTGTTGCGAGCTATTTCCCTCTGTAACTTTTTCGAAGCTTTCAAAATTTTGTTTACTGCATTCTGGGTTTTCTCAATAGGAACACCTCTGGGAAAAGTAACCCATGCTGCCACATTGTCACCTTCTACAGGAGGGAAAAAAGTAAAGCGAAAATGGCCTCCTGCATAACCAGCCAAAACAAGCAAAAGAGTGGATATACCCAAACACACCGCTGCATAACGAAACCTTAGGCAAATCCCCAATATGGGTTGGTATATCTTTAAGGCGAATTGTTCTGCCCCATTAGAAAACCATTGCTGGAATCGAGACCATCCCCACAGTTTTTCTGACGCCTCGTTTTTGGGTAGATTGCTTAAGTGCGCCGGAAGTATGACAATACACTCAATCAAAGAAAAGAACAGCGTAGGGATAACAATTAAAGGAATATAGCGTAGAACTTTTCCGATGTTTCCCTCAATCGCTATGAGTGGATAGAAAGCCGCTATCGTGGTTAGCACACCAAAAACAACCGGACGCGCCACTTCCTTGGCCCCAATGATAGTATTTTTTATGCCCGGGCCATTCTTGTGCTGGTGGGTGTAAATATTCTCACCCATTACAATGGCGTCATCGACCACTATCCCCAGAACAACAATAAAACCAAAAAGGCTAATTAGGCTGATTGAGACATCCATATAAGGCATCAACCATAGCGTTCCGAGAAAAGAGACCGGAATCCCAAAGGTAACCCATATAGCCAATCGAAACCGCAAGAAGAGTGCTAGAATCAAGAAAACAAGCGCTAAACCTGCCTTGCCATTCCGGTATAAAAGATCAAGGCGACCCTTTAAATAACTGGAGTCATCTTGCCACGTCTCAATAGCTACCCCCGCAGGCATGCTGGATTGCGCACTCTTAACGTAATCCTTGGCCGCAGTGGATATTTGAATTGCACTTTGTTTTCCTACCCTAAAAACCCTGACTAACGCAGCGGGTTTGCCGTCAAATTCAGAGTTGGAATCGACGTCCGCAAACCCGTTAGTGATCTTTGCAACATCCCCGAGAGTCAGACGCGAACCATCTGTCTTAGTCCTTAAAGGGATTCTCTTAAAATCATCTTCGCTGTAGGCCTGAGTGTTTGATCGCAGAAGTATCTCCCCTCCCTGTGTTTTTATAGATCCCCCAGGCAGATTTAATGAACTGCGCCGGACGGCATGAGCCACCTCGTCAAAAGTAAGGTCATATAATCGTAAATCGTTTTCGCGTAACTCAATAGATACCTCATAAGGGCGCACGTTAATCAGTTCGACTTGAGAAATCTCAGGTAAAGCCAATAATTCATCACGAACCCTCTCTGCTGCACGTTTCAGTGAAAGTTCCCCTACTTCCCCGTATACAGCTACATTAATGACCTGCTTGCGAATGATAAAATTTGAGATCACGGGCTTTTTAGCCTCTTCAGGAAATGTTTCAATTGCATCAACTCTCGCCTTTGCCTTGTCCAAAAAAGCTTCCGAATCTGTTTGCGGCAAAAGCTCGATGAATATTAATCCGACATTTTCTGCAGCAGTGGAGCGAATTCGTTTAACCCCCGAAAGACCCTGCACGGCTTGTTCAACGCGGGCACAAATCATTTCCTCCACTTCGTTTGGCGTGGAACCCGGAAACGGGACCTCGATTGTCACATGATCCGAGTCAAATTCCGGAAAAACTTCCTGTTTAATACTGGGGATGGCTGCCAAGCCGGAAACAATGATAAGTGCGGCAACGAGATTTGCCGCAACAGCGTTTCGCGCAAACCATTCAACAAGCCGGTTCATTACTTTCTCTCGGCCAAAATTACCGGCATGTTTTCTGTGAATGAATCGAGTTGCGTAACGCAAACCTGTGCACCATCTTCCAGACCGCGAACATACACATATCCCTGCTCACGTCTTATAAGTTCTACTTTTTTCGAACGGAGTTTTCCTTGGGAATATATGTAAACATGCCTGCCCTGGCGCAATGCAATCTCGGGCAGCTTAACTATGTTCTTGATGTCAATACCTTGAATGCCAACTTGAACATGCAAGCCAAACCGAAGCGGTACCTGATTCTTTTTGTAGGGTTCATTAACCCTAACCACAACGCCGATCGTTTGTGTTAAGGAGTCCACATCCCCCTTGATTCTTGATAGATATCCATCCCACCTATTCCTACCAGAGGTTAGCACAACTTCACCCAGCGCTCTTAAGCTCGCTTCGGATGCATGCGAATCTTGAATCCCAAGAAATCCGAATTCTTCAATTGATAGAGGCACCTTGATTTCACAAAAATCAGTGCGTTGCAAAACCAAGGTTTGAGTAGAAGGCGTAACGTAGGACCCGACATCTACATATACAGCATCAATCCTGCAATCAAAGGGAGCTGTCACAGAGCATCTGGAAATATTTAAGAGCGCCTGATCTTTGGCGGCTTTTGCTGCAGACAATGATGCCTTGCCGCTATTTGATCCAATAACTGCCGAATCCAGCATTGCCCTTGCGGAATTTAGAGCAGCTTTAGCCTCCTGAAGTTGCGGCTTCCTGATCACTAAATCTGGGGGCTCTCCGATATTCCCCAGCAGTTCCCATTCCTTCCTGGAGGCAACAGACTCCGCCTGTTCCCTGAGTAAAACAGCATCGGCTTGGGCCAACTTCGCCTCTGAAGATGCGATTTGCGCGAAAGCATTAGTGATGGCCGCCCTCGCAGAAGCAATTTCTGATTCTGCCTTGATTAAGGCATATCGATAATCTTGATCATCGATCTGGTACAGTTTTTGGCCTCTACTGATCAGCACACCGGAAACAAGTCCGGAAAACAGTGAAGAAATCTTTCCACTTATTTCAGAATGAAAATTAATCATTCTGCTGGGCTCAGCTTTCCCTTGGGAAATAATTTTTGGCTTGAAGGTTTCTGATTTCACGGAAATCACCTCCACAATTGGCCTGAATTGTTGCGTTGGCTCAGGTGTAACCTTATTGCGATTGGTCAGCAACCAATGAGCACCGGAAAACCCGCCACCGAGAATGACCAAAGGAAGACTAATCTGCAGTACTCGCCTCATTGCCGGTTTCCTTTGATTCAAAACCGCCCCCCAAAGCCAGATGGAGGTTTACCCGGTTGTCTATTTGTTGCTTTTTCAAACGAACCCAATCCATTCTCGAATCAACATATAGCCTTTGTGCCTCTAATAGGTCCCTTAAGCTTCCCACCCCTTTAGCGTGCCTCTCATTCGATATATCAATAAGTTCACCGTATTTATTGGCAGCCGCCAATGACTCACCTAACTGACGATCCAGAAGCAAACCTATCTGGAGAGCCTGCTCAACCTCAGTCAACGCCTGAAGAACAATGGACCGGTGTTCAAGTAGAGATTTTCCAGCGTTAACTTCCCTTTCCCGTACACGCGCATTTCTCTCATCAGACAACAGAATAGTCTGCGTAATGCCGCCACCTAGGGCCCAAATCAGAAAATTTCCGTCCAGTAAATCCTTCAACTGATTGCTTGAGGAGCCCGTACTGCCGGTAAGTGAAATTTTTGGCAATAAGCCGGCTCTGCCTTCAGCAATACGCAACTCAGCTGCCTTGATACGAGCGATTGAAGCAGAAATATCGGGCCTGCGGCTTAAAACACCTGACGGTAGACCTACAGGCACTTCAGTAAGGGAATCAGGAAGATCAGCCACCATAAGAGGCTCGCTTCCTGCATACCGGCCGAGCATAAGTTCAAGAGCTCGTGAATAACGAACAATAGAAATTGAAATTTGGCTCAAACGAGACTGGTAATACGCAAAATTGGCTTGAGCACGTTTCAGGTCAGCGGAAGTTGCGTTTCCCAGTTTATATCTTATCTCAATTTGGTCTTGTGTTAGTTTTGCTATACCTATTTGCTGCTCCATAAGTTTGAGCAACTCCCCCGCCTCCCCCAAAGAGAACCATCCTTTAACGATTTGACTGACAAGAGAGTGAGAAGCAGCCTTGTTATCTAAATCCACTGCATAAACATCCAAATTAGATGCTTCCTTGGCATGACGGATGCGACCCCATAAATCGACTTCCCAATTAACGGTGAGATTGGAAGCATAATTTTCAGTTCTGGATTTAATTACCCCCCCCCCGTCAAAAGGTAGGCCAATATAATTGCTACGGCGTTTTTCCCCACTAATTGAAGCGTTGAATTTAGGTCGTGATGAAAAGTCAATCATTCTAGCCTGAGCTTGAGCCATTTCCAATCTTTTGGCTGCTATCTGAACGTCTAAATTATTTGTCAGACCCTCCTGAACCAAGGCGTTAAGCTTTGGATTATTAAATTGCAACCACCATTGAGCCAAAACCGAATTAGTGTTACTAACGGCTGAATGCCAGTGATTGGGCATGTGGATTTCACGAAAATGATTCCACTTTTCTCTCGTTTGACAGCCCATGCAAATAAACACCGAAAGCATATTCAATAAATACACTAGGATTTTCACGATTCAGCCTCCATTCCAGCCGTAATAAATGAAACCAGCCGTTTGATGGTATCTTCCGTGTCATCAGGGTTGCAAATACCGCCAGAGACATTCTGAATTCGCTCCGAATCGGCCATCGTATGAACCATGGCTCCAACTAGAAAATGAACACGCCAAAAAAAATCTACAGGTTTTAAGCGTGGCAATGCCCTTTGCAATGCGGGCATAAATTTTCCCAGTGAAGACTTGAAGTGATCGGTCAATAATTGTTGGATTTTTTTATCGGGCTCCATAACTAATCGACCGAGCAATCTCATGAAATGCCTCCCCCCTCTTTCGGGGTTGCGACTCAACCTTAATGCTGGACCAACCAAGGCTTCGATAATTCTTGGCAGTTCAACCACACCGTTTTTTGATTGTCTTTCATATTCCCCCAACAGAGCTATCCTTTCAGCAGTCAAAGGAATTAATCGACGTGATACAACTGCCTCCAGCACCGATTCCTTACTTCCAAAGTGATAATGTACCGCGGCTAAATTCACCTTAGCTCGACTTGTTATGTTTCTAATTGAGGTCCCGGAAATCCCTCGGTCTGCAAACAATTGCTCGGCAACATCCAGTATTTTTTTCTTTGTGCCAGAATGCGTCATATTAAATCGAACGTTCGTTTGAATTAATTGTTTAATTTAACCGTGATGATAAATTTGTCAAATTTAATAAAAATAAGAATTATCGAAAAATATCGCCAATATTTATAGGATTGCCGTTCAGGAAATCTTGGGCAGAAAGTTGCTTTCCTCCCTGCCTTTGGACTTGTGTTGCGAGAAGGGAATTTTTGCCACACGCAATGGTAATCCCGGATTTGTCGGCATGAATTACCTCCCCTGGGGTCCCGCATAAATTTAGGACATCGGCAGAAACAATTTTGAGTGTCCGGTTATTTTCCTTTGGCAAATAAGTAAATATACCAGGCCAGGGATTATATGCTCTCATTCTGCGGTGGATATGAACTGCAGCCATCGACCAATCTATTAAACCATCTGTTTTTTCAATTTTACTTGCATGAGTTGCAAATGACTCGTTTTGCTTT
Organism: uncultured Pedosphaera sp.; assembly: GCA_964485275.1. Classification (GTDB taxonomy): domain Bacteria; phylum Verrucomicrobiota; class Verrucomicrobiia; order Limisphaerales; family UBA1100; genus UBA1100. The sequence continues at coordinate 988 of CAZAIZ010000027.1, read as the reverse complement.
TGGGGCTCCAATTTACCTGAAATGTAATTTGATAAATCCCGCGATATAATTTCAGCACCTAGCATGGAAATTTTATCAGTCAACTCAACGGCTGATTCAGTCTCCCTGATTGGTATACTCATTGTTGAGATTACATCTCCAGTATCCATCCCTGCGTCCATTTTCATTAGGCTAACACCAGTTTCATTGTCGCCTTTGATAATCGCCCACTGGATGGGCGCTGCACCACGGTGCCTTGGAAGAATTGATGCGTGGATATTTAAGGCGCCGTGTTTAGGTAGGTCTAAAATTCTTTGAGGCAGTATTTGACCGTAAGCCATTACAACAATTAGATCCAAATCAAGGGTTTTAATTGTTTCCTCAAAAGCAGGATCTTTAAGAGTTATGGGCTGAAAAATATCTAGCCCTCGACTATGGGCGAGATATTTTACTGCGGAAAACTCAACCTTTTTGCCTCTCCCGGAAGGTCTGTCAGGTTGCGTAAATACTCCAACCACATTGAAGTCGACCATTTCAATTAATGCCTCCAGAGAAGGACACGCGATCTGCGGTGTACCCATGTAGGCAACCCTGAGGGTCATAGTGGGTCCACGGATAGAGTTGCCAAGACCTCAAGAATATCCTTGAGCACACATATGGGGGATTGGTCAGCATTTATGCGGTGAACCAGTTTGGCGGGAATCCGATCTACCACCGACCGAGTTTCTTCTTCGTAAGTCTCAAATCTACGTTTAATTACCTCCAGATTTGCATCATCAAGCCTGCTCTCAATGAGAGCCCTTCTCTGTATGCGGTCGATCATCGCCTGTTGATCGCGACAGGCAAGGTGTAATAATGCCAATATTTCTACATGCTCCTCCATCATTTCTACTTGATGGGCGTTCCGGGGGATTCCATCCAAGAGCATCACATCGTGCTCAGGCTGAAAGCTGCCCTTAACCGTGGCGCTTTCCATTTTTTTCTGCCAAAGGGTAATGGTAAATTCATC
>CAZAIZ010000026.1:8478-10890 GCA_964485275.1 uncultured Pedosphaera sp. | reverse complement strand
AGAGCTATTATTTTCAACACAACTTCCTGCCAGAACGAAGCATGAGACGTGCCAAGTCAAATGCGGTCCATCTATACAGCCATCCTTGAAATTGAATTCTATTTGTTTGCGATTTGGTTTGCGGTATTGGAGCGCCTTGCCTGAGAAGGCCTGTTTGTCTCCATTGGCATACCACAATCCATCCTCGTGTTTGCCCATGACTTCCAGGGCAACCTCAGGCACGTCGTTTTTTTCTTTAGCGTCGGGTTTCTCCTCCACAACAGGGATTTTGGCTGAATGATTAGAGCAGTCATCTTTTCCACTCCCGCATGAAGGGGTATTTATAGCTTCCTCCTTAAGCTCCTTATTCGATTCTGCCTCTGTATTGCTGGTCTCAGACTCAACCGGACTGGGATCAGTCTGCTTTTTGGCTATTGGGGTATCCTGAGCAGTGGCTTCCAGTTCTTCTCCCTGCAGTCCAAAATTGTTAATGGTCGAAGGTGCTGCGCTATGCTCACTGCTTTGGGTCTTGGCAGGTTCTGCATAGATTACCTTCTCAAAGTCCGTTTCGTTTCCTCCCTCTATTCGGTTGACTTCCTGAACAACCGACCACTTGATATAATCACCCAGGACGACCCCTCCTTCGTGGCAACCACGGACAATTTTGCGGAATCGTTGGACTCGTACGGCATCATCGATATAAGGATCTTCGCTGTACCAGAGATTTTCCGGCAGCATAGTCTTGTTCTTGCGATAAATTTCATCGCGATCACCTCGGAATCTAATTTTGAATTTATCCGGGTCCTCATAGTATTGGCTCCCAGCGGCGACCCGCAGCATGTTCAAGGTTTCAAACATATTGATGTAGGGCTTTAGTCGGACAATATTTTGATAACTCTCCTCGATGTCTTCCTCTGTTTCGCCAGGGACACCCAGAACCATATTGACGTTACAGAGTAGACCGGCCTCCGTGGCATCCTTTAGGTTTCGTTCAGTGATCTTCATATTGGCACTCTTGCATTGTGCCTTCAGGACGTTATCGCACCATCCGTCTACGCCAAATCGTACCATGCAAAAACCAGCAGCCTTTAGGTCCCGGAAAAATTCCGGAGTGTTGCGTTTATCAATACGGAATTGTCCATATAGATTTACCTTAAGTCCTCGTCTTACAATTTCCTTCATAATTTTTTGAAGGTTTGCGTGGTTTCCGTTGATGTCGCTCTCAAACAGGTTGAAGGTGAACGCGCCTTGCTTTACGTGCCATTCCAGTTCGTCCACAAATTCGACGGGGTCACGATGGTAGTACTTGGCAGTTTCACAGCAAAATTTACAGCGACTCCAGGAACAGCCGCGACTGGTGCACGTGGGGACAGTGTGATTCCCCTCATAGGTGCGGTAGAAGTGATACGGCAACCATTCGTATCTTGGAAAGGGGTGACTGCTGAGGTCTGATACATTTGGCATTTTCCCCCATTTGCGGTTCGGTGAATCAAACCGGGAAATAATTCCAGGCAGATCCTTGGGCATGTCGCCCGTAGAGAAACTTTCTTGGAGTTTCTTGATCAGAGGAGGCAGGCTATATTCTGCTTCTCCGACTATCACGTAGTCGTAAAGATCCGAGCTTCTGGCCAGGGACAATTGGTGGCTGTAGAAGGCGTATCCACCCACAAGTGTCAGTACATCGGGGAGGCGTTTCTTAACACCTTTTATCACCTCATGGACCATGACCGTGTTGTTCAAGTTCAGTGAAAATCCAATTATCTTGGGATTAGCCTCTACGATGGCATCAATTACTTCATCGAGTTGGTCCCGGAAATAATTTACTACAGGATTGGCGTGTTGAGGGGCGTTAGAATCGTTTGTCGCATAGCAGACCAGCCCTTCAGCACTGTTCCAAGATTCTGCTACTGTAGATTCCCACGGGTCAAATTGATCTCCCTTTAGCCAGTTTGCCTTCTCCATACCGTCCATTATCCTCGCCTGATGATAGCGGTGGTACCACATGATATTCAAATCCATGGTCTGGAAATTGAGCCCACTTCCTTCGAGGATATTATGCACACATCCTATGCCATAGGGCATGAAGGGCATATATCGCGGTGGCATTTCGAGTAGTAACATATCCTGGTTCTCTTCAAACTCCACCTTGGGAATCTCCATTGGATATATGTAGTTCTGTAGCTTGCGCCATGCTCGAACCGGGATGATTCCCGGGGTTAATTGGCCCGCGATGGAAAAATCAAAATGGGCTATTTTTTGCTGCGTTTGCTTTAGCGCCTCTTGCATCGTGAACATCTTCTCTGTCCTGGTAGAGGCAACAAACACAGTTTCGACGTTTTTTGGTAAATCCGTCAACCTGATGACGGGAACCCCATGAATTTCAGTTCCCCATTTTGCAGGATCGTCATCAATGATGCATCTGATCAGGTTTGC
>CAZAIZ010000026.1:1712-8378 GCA_964485275.1 uncultured Pedosphaera sp. | reverse complement strand
CCATTGGGCCCACCCTTTGATTGGGAGAGTAACAGTAAGGCCATACGGACAATTACGAAAGGACTAGTATCAGACCCTTGGTTCATTTCTGTCTGAGCTTCCCCTGCCACTAGGGTGTTTATTTGGATATCCTCATGGGGGAAATCGCGTGAATATTCCTGGGCCATGCTGTGGCTCAGGGAGTTTTGCGCGGCTTTGGAGATATTGTAAGGGCCTACGCCTGGAGTGGCGGCCCAGCCTGCTCCTGACCCAATGAAAAGCACCCTCGGGCGGCCGCTCTTAAGTAGGTGTGGAAAAATTGTGCGAGTCAGATCCCAGGCCCCGGTAACATTGGTTGCCATGAGTCTTTTCCAGTATTCGGTGGGATCGTTCTGTAGAGGACTTGTGCTCCCCGGCCGGTTAGGTAAGGCCGCATTGTTAATGACACCATCCAAACTTGGGCAAAGACCTTCGATCTCCTGGCATGCTTCCCGCAACTGTTCGGCATTTGTGATGTCTGCCATAACTTCGTGGCATTTGTCGGAGGGGATTCCCAGTGAACCCATTAATTTAATTGTTTCAGCCAATTTCTCGGATCGGCGACCTGTGATAAATACTTGCGCTCCGGCCGCAGCTAGTGCCACAGCCATTGATTGGCCATAACCGGTTCCGGCACCGGTGACCCAATAACTTTGGCCTTCGAATGAGGTCCATTGGTTTTTTGGGAAACCAAATAAATGCTGTTTCCATTCTTGCGGATCCATCAATATTTTGGGGGTGCTCGTATTCATGATCGATTATTTCAAGGTTTTGCTTTTGGTTACAGGATGTTTAGTAATTGAGTTAGAGAGGTGATGCGCTCGGTTTCCAGGTCCGGATAATTTCCGATATACCAGCCATAAAAGTGCACATGATTGGTGAATGGGTAGTTGTTGTACTCATCACCGAAAAGCTGGCGTGCATAGGGTTGGCGGAGTTGATTTCCCCCACCAGCTGTTCCACGACGAAACTCCACCTTCAACTTTCGTAAAGTACGTTCCACACGATCCCTTAAGGCGTCATCTGGCCTACGTAAAACAAGTGTAAAAGCGTAGTTACTGCTGCCCTCCACCGCAAAATCAGTTTGGTATTTTGACGGATCAAGCCCTTTGAGAAACAGTTTAAGATTGCGTGTTCGGATGGCGTTATTGTCATCCAGGCGCTTCAGTTGGTTGCGGCCAATTACCGCGTTGAGTTCGGTCCCCCGCACGTTATAGGCTGGGTAGGCAAAGATGAAATCAGGGTTCAGGTCCGGGTATTCAGAACAATAACGATCCTTGGTAGCCTGTTTTGCCGCTTCGCGCACCATTCCGTGTGAACGGTAAATGCGGACGGCTTCATATAGCTCATCATCATTTGTGCATACCATGCCGCCTTCCACGGTGCTGAGATGATGTGCATAATAAAAAGAAAAGTTTGAAGCCCATCCCATACTGCCGACCCTTTGGTCCTTGTAGGTGGCTCCATGGGCCTCACAGCAGTCTTCAATCAACGGAATATTCCGCTTGCTCAATTCGTCGAGTAATTTTTGATCGAGTCCGTTGTATCCTAATACATGGGTCAGGAATACCGCCTTGGTTTGGTCATTTACCTTGTCGAGAACCTGCCCGATATCCATGCCGAGGGTGCGGGGGTTGATATCTACAAATATCGGTTTTAGCCCGGCGTGCAATACCGAGGAAATGTCGCTCACCCAGGTGAGGGTGGGTACGATGACTTCTCCTTCGCCATTGAGCTGCCTTAAAGCCGCAATAGTCACGAGATTAGCCGCCGAGCCGGAGTGAACAAATATGCTGTGTTTCACACCCAGCCATTGACTCCACTCACGTTCAAACTCGCGGACATTTGTTGATTGGGTGAGAACTGGATCTTCCTGTTTCAAGAATTCCACCAGGCAATCGAGATCCTCCCGCGTGATATTATTTTGCATTAATGGCCAGGGACCAACGGCAGTCCGAGGTTCTGCGGTAAAAGTGCTATTTTTCATTATAGTAATCTCCGTATTCCACGAGAACCGTGCTTTTGTTGTCTTTGCGCATATAGGCCTTTTCATAGGCCGGGAAAATGTCCTCTGATTCCTCAAGACGAATGATTTCCACATTCTTTAGCATCTTCCGGTAAGCGTCTGTATAGTCACCAACATGCTGATGTCCGGGATGAAGCGGGCGTTCGGAGCCAATACTAGTTCGAATAATAACCTTGGGCTGATATCCACCGTTTGACATTTCGCTGAATTTATCGAGGTGGTTCACCAGTTGATTGGTGGCGAGCAGGAAAAAGTTCCAGCGCGGGAAAATGCTCACTGGTAGGCTGCCCTGTAGTGCCAGGCCGTTGGTCATGCCCATTTGCATATCCTCATCAACAGGCAGCTCGATCTTTCGCTCTAATGAGACGTCTTTAAGTGTATTGCTCATTGCGGTGCCCGCGTAGGCAACTGCCTGACCGAGGAACACGGTTCTGGGGTCACCTGCGAGGTATTCCATTGAGCGTTTCAGTTCATCAAAATATTTCAGCAGTTTCATGACTCAGAATTGCACGCGCTGACCGGCACCCGCATGAGGGTATTTGGTTTCGTACTTGTAATAGGTGATATAGGGATCGCTGCTGTTTTCGTAGGTGAGTGTTTGGGTTCCCCAGGTCTCACGGGTGTCAGTGCAGACACTCTTGCCATTGTCCTCGATTATAAAATGTACCGGCAACTGGTGGTTGCGAGCGTATTTGATGCACTCATGTGCCGTTCCGGTTTCTGAAGTCATGTCTCCCAGGAAGCACCAGACGTGTTCGAATCCCTTTGTACGCTGGATACCCATGCCTAAGCCTACTGCTATAGGTAATACGCCGGTCACAATGGCTGAGCTTAAGACTCGATGCTCCGGAAAATTCAAAGTGATAGAGTGACCGGCCATGATCTCGGACTTGACTTCTTCGGAGGGTACGCCCTTGAGCAGGCATTGGTAATGACTGCGCCAGGAGCACAGTACCCAGTCATCGGGTTTCACGCGTTTGAAGACATCAATAATCTCCTGTTCGTTTCCATTATAGAGATGCACAGGTGCCTTGATTTTTGAGTCGTTAAATTCCTTGGCGATGTCCTCTTCGAAGGCGACCAATTCATCAGGAGTCCACAATGGCAAACCGGTTCCGGCGGGCGTTGTCGCGGCGACAGCTTCCTGTTCCAGAATTGCTGGGGGTTTCATAATATCACGCAAAATTGGCTATTGCTTCGGAGGTGGCTTCGACCTCGTCGAGTTCCCGGAATTGTGCGAGTTTTCGGGATTTATTGTCGGCTTCGGCCGCGGAATAATCCTGGTCACGGTCGTAGAAAATGACCTGACTGCCGGCCTTTTCGAAGTTGAACGGGACATGCAGCAGACTGGATAATTTTTCACGGACTGCTGGCTGATGCTTTGGTGGAACAAATAGAAGCATGAAGCCGCCTCCCCCGGCTCCGGTGATCTTGCCGCCGATCGCGCCCGATTCCCGGGCGGCGCTGTACATCTCGGTAATAGCCGAATTGGAGATTTTATCACTAATTGACTGTTTGGCTTGCCAGCCTTCGTGTAACAGTTCGCCAAACTCCTTGATTGGGCCGTGCCCGCAGAGAATGGAGAGAGATTCTTCCACCATATCACGCAGGATTCGCAGCTGCCTTCGTTTGGCCTCCAGGGATTCGATATAAGCCCCGGCAACCTTGTCAGCGGTGCGTTTTATGCCGGTATAAAATAGCATCAGGTGAGAGGTGAGTTCATCTTGGCGATCGGGCGGAATGATCACGGGTCGCACACTGATCTCGCCCGAAGTGTGAAAGGTGATATGATTAAAACCACCGTAAGCAGCATTCACCTGATCCTGAGACCCGACATTCTCCTTTAAAATATCCTGTTCGACCGTGATGCTTTCGTTGGCCAGCTGTTCTTTTGTGGCCATGTGGCCCTGCAGGGCATGTAATGCGTTTAATAGTCCCACGGTAAACGATGAACTGCTTCCCATCCCGCTGCGGGCGGGAAGATCGCCATCATGATGAATCTCCACCCCTCGCTGTAGTTTCAGAAAATTCAGCGTGGCTCGCACTGAGGGATGCTCAATATCTTCTATGTTATTAGTACTCTCGATTTGCGAATAGACCACGCGAAATTGATGTTCAAAAAAGGGCGGCAGGTGGCGTGCGTTTATATAGCAATACTTGTCGATGGTGGTGGACAGCACTGCACCGCCATGTTCGCGGTACCAGCCTGGGTAATCGGTGCCTCCTCCGAACATGGAGATCCGAAACGGTGTGCGCGTAATAATCATTTCCTGCTATTACTCATGTAATGTGATTAAGTTGGTTCCAAAGGCAGGGACATAGCCCTCGCCTCCGTTCAAAGCAGCATGTGACGTGCCACTCTGCCCGATTTTCGGGGAAAAAGACGAAAAAAAGGTTGAATTAAGGGGTTTCCCCGCTGTTTTAAGACCGGGAAATCAAGAGAATTGGTCCAGATTATCCGAAATAAATGCGTCTGCTAATGGAAGCGTTTCCGGGGTGCCGATATCAAGAAAAGGGGCGTCCACAGGATGAGCAATCAAGTCGCTGGAGTGATGGATTAATTTGGGAAACACTTGGCTCTCCAAGCTCAGTGGCCGCGACTCGGGAAAGGTTGAAATCAAGGAGTGTTTTAACAGATAAACCCCTGCATTGATCTGTCCCTGGCCAGGTTGCTTTTCATGAAAATCTATAATGCGGTTGGATTCATCGAGCTGGACTCTTCCATAACGGGAAGTGTCAGTGACTCTACGGGTAACCACAACTCCTTCTGCTCCGTTTAGAATAGAGATCACGGATTTGATATCAGTGAAAATCAAGGAGTCGCCATTTAGCACCAGCCAGGCATCCGGTTGTGCGTCGCAGGCGTTAGCTGCAAACGCCAGGCCACCCCCGGTTCCCATCGGTTCCGATTCAGTGACACAGCTGACATTCATATCTGGAACCGGCGAAGCCCTGAAATACTCCTCCAAAACTTCAGAACGATAACCCGCAGAGATAATTACATCACGAATGGTTTGCGCCTTGAGCCAGCGAACAATCCATTCAATGAATGGTTTACCGTGTACCGGGGCCATCGGCTTGGGCAACTCCCCAAGTAAATCCTTAACCCGCGTACCAACGCCGCCGGCAAGAATGAGTGCGGTAATATTGCTGGCTTGGCTCATCAAACGTTGGAGTAGATGGTGTTACGAATGATGTTGTATCCCTTGATTAATTCACGGATACCACGGTCCAGACCCCATTCTGTTTCAAAGCCGGTGCCCAGCAGGCGTTGGTTGCTTACAATGTAATCACGTTTATCCGGATCCTCGCCCACTTCAGCCTCAACATATACAAACTTGGGCAGGTGTTCCTGAATCTTGGCGCACAATTCAAGTTTCGAAAGGTTTGCCTCCTCAAGGCCTGCGTTGTATGGCTGCCCTTTCATGGATTCAAAATTGTTGATGGCGTGATCAAACACACGGGCAATATCCCGAACATGAATGTAATTTCTCTTGAAATGACCCTCAAAAATCAGCAGGGCACGGTCATTTACTGCACGATAAACAAAGTCATTTACCAGTAGGTCCAGTCTCATGCGGGGGGCCATGCCGAATACTGTGGCAAGACGGAAACTGATGCTGTTGTCTCGCGCCAGGACCGCCTCTTCGGCTGCCACTTTTGTGCGCCCATAAAGAGTGATGGGGCGCAGGGGGGTTTCTTCGGTGCAAAATTTGCCTTGCTCCCCAACCCCATAACCACTGTTGGTGATGGGCATAATGATGCGCTGGTATGCGCTTGCCAAGTCGCATAGCATTTTCACCGCACCATGATTAACACTTTCAGCTGCCGCCTTGTCATCATTGCACAAGGGGGCCCCTACCAGTGCGGCAAGAGGAATAACAACATCAGCGCCTTTTAAAAGAGGCTTTACTGTTTCCGGGTCACGGCAATCACCGCGTACAATTTCAAAATCCTCGTAATGACAACAGTCAGCAAGGCTGTTTTGGCGGAACAGAAAATTATCCAGTACGGTAACTTTGTGTCCCTGACCAAGGAGGTGAGGGGTCATAATGGAGCCGAGATATCCGGCACCGCCTGTGATTAGTATTTTCATAATAGATGCGTGTTTATAATTTTAGCTGATTAATGATTTCGGAGCCAATGGCTAGTGAGGCGGTGGCTGCGGGACTGGGGGCATTTAATACATGGAGGGCCTGGTTGCCACGTGTAAAATGGAAGTCTTGCACCAGCCCACCCTCTGGAGACATGGCCTGGGCACGAACGCCCGCTCCGCCGGTTTCCAAATCGTTGGGCTGCACTTCAGGGACCAGCTTTTGCAGTTGTTTGCAGAAATATTTTTTACTGAATGAACCGCGCAACTCATTTGCGCACATCCTGGGATACTTCATTGCGAACCGCCACAAGCCAGGGTAGGTGAGAGCGTCGATCAGGTCCCTCAGATTCACGTTGGTCTTGCGGTATCCTTCGCGGGCAAAGGCCAGGACCGCGTTGGGGCCAGCCTCAACGCCTCCACCAATCAGGCGCGTGAAATGAACCCCCAAAAAGGGAAACGCGGGGTCCGGCACCGGGTAAATGAGGTGTTTTACCAGATGCTGTGACTGGGGTTTTAACTGAAAATA
>CAZAIZ010000026.1:0-1612 GCA_964485275.1 uncultured Pedosphaera sp. | reverse complement strand
ATAGATCCTCCATTCTTGCAACTTCAGCATTATTTGTTGCCACCACCAGTTTGCCACAGATTTCATGGGGTACATTATGTTCGGCACAGAATTCGGTCATCTCTCGAATGCCTTCAACCGCAAGTTTTGCTTTCAATGATCCTGGGGTATAGTAAAGACCACAGTGAAGCACCCCGCTATTGTGGCCTGTCTGATGATGGCCAGGGGAGGATTCTTTTTCCAGGACAGTGACCCTGGAGCCGGGGTGTTTGCGGAGCAACTGCCTGGCGGTGGCAAGACCGACAATGCCTCCGCCGATAATTAAAATGGATGGGGTCCTCAATCTGCCTCTCCCTGTCTTCCTTGTAGCAGAGTAGGGGAGTTTTGAAAAGACCGACCGGTCGGGGATCCGTTTCAGGACCCCACGACCGGTGGCATAACCCAACATTCTCCAACAAGCTTCCTGGTTGACGTTGCCTTCCATGGCCTTGTCCACCTGGGGTTGTCTTTAAGGCTTTTATTAACGCAGTAGCTGCAAGGCAGCCTGTGGCAGTTGGTTCGCCTGCGTAAGCATTTGCGTACCCGATTGTACCAGAATCTGGTAACGGGCATAGTTGGTGGCTTCTGTTGCCACGTCCACATCGGCTACACGACTGATCGCCGAGGAAAGATTCTCCTTGGTAATCGAGAGCTGGTCACTGGTAAAGTTCAGTCGGGATTGCACCGCACCCAATTGTGCGCGGTCAATAGCGATCTGACTAATAGCGGCTTTTACCTTATTCAGTGCGATGCCTGCATTAGATGAACTGGTTAGGTCAACCGCACTTGCTACTGCATTACCGTAGGTTGTCGCGCTCAGGTCGATTCCCGGCATGTTAAAGGTGTTGCCATCAGAATCCACAGTTACCGCAGTAGTGGCTGATCCAAATAAGGATACAGAGTTGTACTCCTTGGTTCGGGTGTTATCCACGTAGTCCTGCAACTGGGCAAATTCCTTCTGGTACAGGTTTAAATCCTCTTGAGACTTGGTACCGTCCTTTGCCAGCATGGCCAGCTCACCCATACGACGAAGGGCTTTATCAATCGTCTTCATAAAGCCGTCCTGGGTTTGGGTGTATGATACGGCGTTGACAACGTTACTGAGAGCAGAGTCCAGACGTTTAATCTGTGCCCGCAAACGTGATGTTACCGCCAAACCAGCCGCGTCATCGGATGGTTTGATGATTCGTGAACCGGAACTTAATCGGCTCAGTGATTTGGACAGCTCCGATTGACTAACATTCAAGTTGTTAGCCGTTTGGAGGGCCTCCATGTTGGTATTAATAACCATTGTTCGTTCCTTCTGTTTGTTTTGTTGGTTGGTTGGCTTAAAATCCGTTTTGTTTGGTTGCTAATTCTTCACCAGCAATTTTGCTTTCATTTTGGCCACCGACGAATCTGCAGCCATCTGGTTATTCTTTCTTATTTCCTCATAAATCTCGTAACGCATGACGTTAATTTCCTTCGGAGCCTCAATGCCTATCCGGACGTTGTCATTGTCCACTCGCAGTATGCTAACCGTGACATTTCCATTAATAACAACGCTCTCTTTGGGTTTTCTGGATAAGACCAACATGCGGAGTAAAATCTTCCT
>CAZAIZ010000025.1:0-10923 GCA_964485275.1 uncultured Pedosphaera sp. | reverse complement strand
AATGGAATCCAGAGGCCGTAGCTGAGGCACGCTCGGCAGGGCATCCGGTGCTCATTGATTTTACCGCAGACTGGTGCATGAGCTGCAAATATACCAAGAGCAGAGCCTTGGAAGTGAAACCGGTTATCCAAAAGCTCAAGGAGCTTGGCGGTATTGCATTTTTAGCTGACTGGACTGACAGGGATCCGGTTATCACCAAGGCATTGCATCAGCATCAGCGTGGTGCCGTGCCATTGGTACTGGTATATCCGCCCAAAGGTGAGGCAATTGTGATGCCTCCGGTGATGAACAGCCCCGAAAAGGTCTTGGAAGCATTGGATAAAGCTGGTAGGTTGGCACCCTGAAATTCGTCAAGGAGGGCGAGCCAGTTATGAGAAATTTGATTTCCGTTTTTGTGGTGGGGCTTTTTTGTGTTGTTTTGGGTTGCCAAACAGTGGGACCTGCTTCCTTGCAGCAGACTCATCCACAGTATAACCACGCAATATCTCAAAGCATGGATGAGCAGTTTTTGCTTAACCTCGTGCGGTTGAAGTATCGCGACAATCCATTTTTTCTTGAGGTATCGAGTGTGACTTCCCAGCAGTCTGTTCAGGGGGACGTAAGTGCCAGCTTGAAATTTATTGGTGGCGGAGATTCTATCTCTCCTTCAACCGGGCTTACCTATAAGGAAACGCCAACCATATCCTACTCGCCTTTGCGCGGAGATCAATTCCTGAAACAAATACTGTCTCCGGTACCCTTGGAAGCGGTCCTGATTCTAACTCAAAGCGGCTGGAGCGTGGAGCGGGTGGTGAAAGTGTGCGTGGAACGGGTGAATGGTCTGGATAATGCCAGTAACGCTTCGGGCCCCACGCCTTCCCGGGAGCCGCGATACGAACGGTTTAAGGAAATGGCTGAGATTCTGCGGGAGCTGCAGGTGGCTGACGCATTGGAGTTGGGGGCGGCTCCTTGTGAGACTGGGGCAGAGGGACACATGCAATCTGGGCACGATTTAGTGTTACGCCTTAAGCCGCAAAAGGAACTTACAAGGAGTATTGCACGTTTACAGGAGCTCCTTGGAGTTAAGGTAATCAACAACGAGCTGCGTTTGACCAATAATTTCCTGAATCGACCTGAGAATGGATTGGCGGTACGTACCCGGTCAATGATGGGAATTTTCTTTTATCTTTCGCATAACGCTGAAGTACCAGCTTCTCATCTGGCCGATGGCTTGGTTACACAAACGAAGGGTAAAAACGAGACTATCTTTGATTGGAATAAGGTGACGGGGGGACTGTTTCGCGTGAAATCGACCGCCTCAAGGCCGCCTCGCCCATTTGTGGCAGTTCCCTATCGGGGCAATTGGTTTTATATTGCTGATAATGATCTGGAGAGTAAAAGTACTTTTATGCTCCTAACGCAGTTATTCAACCTGCAAGCAGGGCAAATCAAGACTGTGGCCCCAGCCCTGACGATTGGGGTGGGTGGATAAAGTGTTGATGACTGGGTGTTGATGTCTGGTGTTGTCTTTGGCTAGTTTCCCGCCCCTACATGAGCGAGGAAAAAAAACCTCTAGTTGGCGTCATTATGGGCAGTCACTCCGACTGGTCAGTGATGGAGAACTGTGTCAAGCAACTTAAGAATCTGGGAGTTCCCTATGAAGCAAAGGTTATTTCGGCCCATCGCACTCCGGACCTGTTGCAAAAGTGGGTTACTGGTTCCACTGAAAATGGAATGGAAGTGATTATTGCTGCAGCCGGAGGGGCGGCGCATTTGGCGGGGGTGACAGCGGCCATTACTTCGGTGCCGGTCTTGGGTGTTCCAATGAAGGCTTGGAGTACTGAAGGCTTGGATTCTTTATTGTCGATGGTTCAAATGCCCGGGGGAGTTCCCGTGGGAACATTGGCAGTTGGCAAACCCGGGGCAAAGAATGCGGCTTTGCTGGCTACGGCCATTCTCGGCAACAAATATCCTAAATACAAAAAGGCTTATGAGGCCTTTCGTGTTCAGCAGACAGCTGACGGTGAGGCCAACCAGGATTTGCCCGAGGTTTAAGTTTTTTTATTCTGAACGATTTTTTGCTGGTGGGAGGCCGGACTGAGAGCTAGGAAAGGGCGGTTCCCGCGCCTTTTGGCAGAATCATTATATTGTACGGCGGTGAAAATATTTTCGGGCAGATCCAACCGGGCATTAGCTGAGGCCATCAGTAAATCTATCGATGTACCTTTGGGAAAAGTTTTGCTTCGCGATTTCCCCAATGGTGAGACTTTCGCCAAGATTGAGGAAAATGTGCGAGGGGAGGATACCTACGTCGTACAGAGCACCTGTCCCCCGGTGAATCAGAACATAATGGAACTTTTCATTATGATTGATGCCTTGCGTCGTGCCAGTGCCAGTCGGATTACAGCAGTGCTTCCTTTTTACGGGTATGCGCGGCAGGACCGTAAGGATCAACCGCGTGTTCCCATTAGCGCAAAATTGATAGCCAACCTTTTGGTTTCGGCCGGGGCCAATCGCATGCTGACAGTGGATTTGCATGCCCAACAGATTCAGGGTTTTTTCGATATTCCAGTTGATCATTTGTACGCTGCTCCGGTTCTGTTTGATTACCTCAAGAAGATGGATCTTGGTGAGCAGATTGCGGTAGTGAGCCCCGATGTTGGAGGGATCAAGATGGCGCATGCCTATTCCCAGCTACTTCATGCGGACTTGGCCATCGTGGCCAAGCGTCGTATGAGTGATACAGAAGTTGAAACCGTATCGGTGATTGGAAAGGTTCGCGATAAAACGGTGGTTTTGGTTGACGATATGACCGAAACGGCTGGAACACTAGTTTCTGCAGCCAGAATACTGCGCCGCCGAGGGGCCAAGCGGATCATAGCAGTGGTTTCTCACGCCGGTTTGAATGATTTAGGTATCAAAAGATTAAGAAAATCAAATATTGACGAAATAATCACGACTGATACTGTTCCCCGCCCTCCGATCGAAGGGGTGAAACTCACCACCTGTTCGGTGGCTGGTTTGCTGGGTGAAGCGATAAAGCGGATTCACACGAATTCCTCGGTTACATCGCTGTTTGAGTTTGATGGGATAAGAATTGGATAATGAACGCAGTCGAGTTACAAGTGCAGTCGCGCGAGGCAAAAAAACGGAATCGAGCCAAGGCTTTGCGGGCGTCGGGCCGGGTGCCTGGTGTTGTGTATGGCGGGTCAGACAACCAGCTCGTCGAGGTGGATGACAAGGCTTTTGAGCATGTAATGCAAAGTGCTTCATCCGATACGGTTTTGCTGGACCTAAGGTTGGGCAAAGACAAGCGCTTGGCACTGGTTCAATCGGTCCAGCATCATCCTCTTACCCGCAAGGCTCTACACGTAGATTTTCGGGAAGTTAAGCCGGATCAGGATGTTGTTGTTACCCTACCCACCGTTCCCAAGGGTGAACCCGTGGGGGTGAAGAATGAGGGGGGCAATCTTGAGCATGTGCTCCATTACCTTAAGGTGAAAGGCACGCCGACCAGTTTGCCCGAGATATTTGAAGTTGATGTGACTGATTTATCAATGGGACAAACCCTTTTGGTGCGAGATATTGTTGCCCCTGAAGGAGTTGAAGTGCTTACCGATTCGAGTAATGCGGTAGTTTCCATTTCTCGGCCCCGTGTTGTTGAGGAGACCGTTTCAGAAGAGGATGAGGCTCTGATAGAAGGTGAAGGCGGTGCTGAGGGCGATTCATCCACCGAAGAGGGCAAGGACGAGTCTTCTGGTGGTGAGGGAGACAAATAATGTAAGAAGGGTGAGCCATGGATTCGGCTCATCTCATTGTTGGCCTTGGGAATCCAGAGGCCAAGTATGAAGGAACCCGACACAATGTAGGGTTTCTTGCCCTGAGCAGGTTGGCCTGCAAGTGGGGGGGCACTTGGTCTGAAGAAAAAAAATTTAAGGCCCGGATGAGTCGAGTAACGGTGGGGCAGGAAAATGTCCATCTGTGTCAACCGCAGACGTACATGAACTTGAGTGGTGAATCTGTGGGTGCCGTTTGTGATTACTACAGGATTGCGATTGAGCGTGTGTTGATTGTTGTAGATGATGCTGAGCTTGCTTTTGGGCGGTTGCGGATGCGGATTGGCGGAAGCACCGGTGGCCATAACGGTTTGGGTTCAGTTGAACAGCATCTGGCGTCGCCAGATTACCATCGGTTGCGGATTGGAATTGGCAGGCCGCTCGGAGAGGTTGAAATGGCAGGTTATGTGTTGGGAAAATTTTCTCCGCATGAGTTGGAGCAGCTGACACAAGTGCTGGATAAAGTTGCGCAGCAATGTGAGTGTTGGTTGCGTTTTGGCCCGGAACGGGCCATGAATGAATTTAACGGGAGTCCGGATTTTCCGGGCGAACAAAAAGAAAAGGAAAACACGTGAGGCAATACGAAGGCTTGTTTATACTTGATACGATTGAGACCACCGAGAGCGTTGATGATATTATCAAAGCGATAGGAGGGCTTATTGGCGAGGCGGGAGGTAAAGTGATTAACGAGCAGAAGCTCGACCGTCGCGGTTTTGCCCGTGTGACCGATAAAAAAAATAGCGGGGGATTTTATGTCAGCCTTATTTTTGATATGGCTCCCGAGCTCCTGGCTGGGTTTAAGGCTGCTCTCGCAAAACGCAAGGATGTCTTTAGAGTGCAGATAACAATAGCACCAAGTGTGCCCGTATAACGTTCATATCTGGAATCATGCCAAATTATAACAAGGTGATATTGATGGGGAATCTAACCCGCGATCCGGAGGTCCGTTACACTTCGAGTGGAACCGCCATTGCCAAGCTGGGCATGGCCATTAATCGTTACTGGCGCAATCAGGAAGGGCAGCAGCAGGAGGAAACCACTTTTGTCGACGTGGACGCTTTTGGAAAGCAGGCGGAGACCATTGGCCAATACCTGAAAAAGGGCCGGCCAATCATGGTGGAGGGTCGATTAAAGCTCGACCAATGGGATGATAAACAAACTGGTCAAAAGAGAAGCAAGCTCGGAGTAGTGCTTGAAAATTTCCAGTTCTTGGATTCAAAAGGAGATGGGGGAGGTTCTGGAGGCACGCAGTCTTCAGAAGGATCTCCCTCCGCTAATCAGGGAGGCGGAGGGTTTGCTGAGGACGATGATGTCCCGTTTTAGCTGGAGAAATTGTTATGTCTAAGAAAGAAACTGAAGTTATCCTGACGCAACCGGTAATCAGCCTCAATGCTCATGAGGGCGACCAGGTAAAGGTCTCACCGGGGTATGCCCGGAATTTTCTCCTGCCGCAGGGCAAAGCGATTCCTGCCAGTGCGGGCAATCAGCGCTATATTGAAGCTCTCAAGGCAAGCCGTGCCGAGCGGGAAGCGGCAGAGCTGGATCATATGAAGGATCTTTACGAAAGCCTCAAGAGTCTTCGCCTGCATATAAAAGTGAAAACCGGCGAGGAAGGAAAGATGTTTGGATCAGTGACTTCGGGCACTATTTGCGATGAACTAAAGAACCAGTTTGATGTGGAACTGGAAAAGAAACGCGTGCATTTGCCTAAGGCCATCAAAAAGGTGGGTGAATTTGATGTGAAGCTAAACCTTCACGCAGAAATAGAAGCCGAATTAAAAGTCTTTATCGAGAGCGAAAACCTCGACCAACCTGCTGCCGAAGAGGCCCCGGATACACCTGTGGCCCAATAGGCTTACCGCCAAAAATATACTGACCAGAGGCCAAAGGGTCCGGTTTTGTCTTCATTCTTTTGTGTATGGTTTTGTGAACAAGGAGAAGTTTTGTTGCCAGTAATTCCTCGTTGATTAAAGAATGTGCTTTTGTGTTCTATTCTTCCTTTGATGTCTATGATAGATACCAACGATGGGCTGGTTTCGGAGCCTTCTGCTGAGGATCTGGTCCAAATGCCGCGTTCGCTGCAGGCAGCTTCGCAACCTTCAGTCGATCGCTCTCCGCCGCATTCCATTGAGGCCGAACAGGGTGTGTTGGGGTGTTTGTTGCTTGATCCAAATGAGGGATTAAATGCTTGTTTAGAGAAAATTAAGGAGCCGCGCCAGCTTGAATTACCGAAACGTGAGAGCGGGCGGTTTGGTAGCTCAAACCATGCCGGGACGACATTTTTCTATGAGCTCAAACATCAGGTTATATTTGAAGCCATGTTGGATCTCCATGAGGCACGGCAGGGAATTGACCTGATTACGCTCAAACAGTATCTGGCCGATCAGAAGCAGTTGGAGGCGGTGGGAGGTGTGGCTTATCTTTCAATCCTGATGAACTCTGTGCCTTCGGCGGCAAATCTGGAGTATTACTTCAATATTGTTTGGGACAAGTATCTCCTGAGGAAAACCGTTCGTACCTGTACGGGAATTGTTCGAGAAGCTTATGAGCATGAGGGAGAGGTAGATAGACTTCTGGATGAGGTGGAGAGTCGAATTCAGAAAATTAATGAAGAGCGTGCTGGCGAGGCAGCCTCTACCATGAAAGATTTGGTTGGCCGTGCGATATCACGAATCGAGGCGTTTCACGAACGACAGGGCGGGTTCTCCGGTCTTTCGACTGGTTTTTTGGATTTAGACAAGATGACAGATGGCTTGCATGAGGCGGAGATGATAGTGATTGCGGCCCGTCCATCAATGGGGAAGACCTCACTAGCTATGAATATAGTCGAACATGTGGCCCTGCAAGAGAACGTTCCGGTGGGTGTGTTTAGCTTGGAAATGACGGCCGAATCACTGGTAACTAGAATGATTTGTTCTCACGCAAGGCTGAATTTCAAGCATTTGCGCGACGGCATGCTTAACGGGAATGATTTTCAGAGGATTACCCAGACAGCAGGGAAACTGCACAAGGCTCCATTGTTCATTGACGATACGCCCGGGCTTTCAATCCTGCAGGTTCGAGCGAAGGCACGGCGAATGCGATCACAACATGGGGTCAAACTCATTGTGATTGACTACCTTCAGTTACTTCATTCTACTTCGCGTCGGGCCTCAGATAACAGGCAGCAGGAAGTGGCGGAGATATCGTCCGGGATAAAAAGTCTGGCTAAGGAGTTGGGCGTGCCGGTAATTGTGTTGTGCCAGCTTAACCGTGAAATGGAAAGAGAGAAGAACCGCAAGCCGAGATTGTCAGATTTGCGCGAGTCGGGATCAATCGAGCAGGATGCAGACTTGGTGGGTTTATTGTATAGGGCGTATTCTGAGGATGAGGATGGAGCGGCAGTGGAGGAAAGTGATGGGATGCCGATTAATCTGCTTTTAGCCAAGCAGCGTAACGGGCCCACGGGGGATGTGCCGATGGTGTTTCTGAAGCAGTTTACGCGCTTTGAGAGTGCGGCTCGGGTTGATGCAGGGGATGTGCCGAATGTCTGATCAAAAACTAGTAAGATTGTGTTTCCTGCTAGTCCTTATTGCTGGAACTTATCTTTACGGGCAGAAGGGGATTACAGAGATCACGGTTGAAGTCGCTGGCAGCGGGAGCGTGAATGAAAAGTATGTCCAAGACAACATTCGAACCAAAAAGGGAGACCAGTATGTTCCCAGCCGCGTGAACGAGGATGTTGTAGGATTGATGAAGACTGGGAGGTTTGAGGATATACGCGTGCTTGAGGAAAATGTTGGAACCGATGGGGTTAAACTGATTTTTAGGGTTCGGGCGTTTCCGCTGGTAACAGATGTCAAACTGCTTCTATTGAATCGTCAGATCAAGCCTGAGGAAGAAATCAGAAACCCGGCTCTGGCCGATCTAATGGAGGCGGAGTACCTGGGCATAAAGCAGTCAAAATTGCTCAAGGTGCTTAAAATGGTGAAAGGACAGCAGTTCAATGCCGCCCGACTCCATGCGGATGAGAAAGCATTGGAGAACGAGTATCTCAAGAAAGGTTATTACCCGATCAAGGTAAAAGGGCAACGAGTCGGAGGTTCGGTGAGGTATATTATCAGTGAGGGGGAAAAGTTCCGCATTGAACGTGGAGAGATGGTATTTGAGTCGGTTACTGAGGTTCCCTTGGGTTTCAGTCAAAAAGATCTCAGAAAGAAGGTGAAAACACGCCAGCGTCGGGTATGGTATAGCCCTGTTTCATGGTTTGTGGATGATGGAAAGCTGAAGCCAAAGGAGTATCGAGAAGACATCGAAAAACTGGAGTCGTTCTATCGTGATCAAGGTTATCTCGATGTGCAAGTACAGATAAGCCATGGTGCGGATAAGGTATTGTCTTCGCCCGAGTACGAGGCTTTGCGAGCCAAATTATTCCAATCCCGTTTGGCACACGCGAAGGCTGTTGAAGACTTGAACGATGCTGAACGAAGGCTGGCCGATATGGGCGAGGGGGACAATGAGTTCGAACTGGACCGGTTGGTCGATACAGCAGAATCAAAACTCAATGACGCTGAAGATGTGCTTGATGATGCAGAGGATGAGTTTGAAGATTACATGGACGAAGTGGATCGGGTTCCCTTCGTATTTTCCGTCAAAGAAGGCCCCCAATATAAGGTGGGGAAGATTAGCTTTCAACATGGCCGCCGAGTTAATGGCAAGTTTCAGGTAGTGACATCCGAGGATTATCCTGCATTTAAGCCGGTGATCGCCCCGAATGTTTTACTGAGCATGATGTCTTTGCGGGCAGGAGAGGTTTTTCATCCTGCAAGTTTACGGGTGGAGGACCCGGGTGATTCAGATCAGGAAATTATTGAAAATGCTTACGGTAGTCGGGCGTATATCGATGCACAGGCAACCGCATTGCAGACTCCTAACCTTGATAATAGTTCCATCGATATCGTTTTCCAGATCATAGAGGGTGATCATTTTTTTGAGGAAAATGGACAACAAAAATGGGAGCGGCTGCCGGTAAATGTCGGTTTGGTTAAGATCGAGGGTAACACAAAAACAAAAGACTTTGTAATCCGACGTGAGCTGGCGATATCACCCGGTGAGCCATTTGATTTGGGGAAAATGCATAATAGTCGCCGCCGTATTGAAGGATTGAGGCTGTTTGAAAGTGTGAGAGCTGCTCCTGAGTACAGCGAGCGCGAACGTGGGTCGACCACGGAAAATCTAGTGGTTTCCGTAAAAGAATCCAACACAGGCCGCTTTCAGATAGGTGGCGGGTTCAGTACTGATTACGGGGCTTTTGCCCATGTAATCGTGGCTCAGGAGAACTTCGATATAGGTCGGTGGCGTAGGCCGTACTTCTGGCAGGGCGGCGGTCAAAAGGTCCGCCTTCGGACGACAGCGGGGGGGAGGCTGAATAATTATGAGCTCGATTTCGAAGAACCGTGGCTGATGGGGCGTAAACTCAGGTTTACAACGAGTTTCTACACGAGGGAAATGGAGTATTTTCACGAGAAATTTGATGTTGAAGAAACGGGTGTGCGATTTGGCTTGGAACGTGCGATGTTCGGGAATGAACAGTTTCGAGGTCGTGTAAATTACACGGTGGAAGATATTGGATTGGTGGACATGAAAAGCACCGCTTCCACTGAATTTTTGGCAGAACAGGGTAACAGCCTAATATCCAAGCTTGGCACCGGATTGACCTATGATACTCGTGGGGGCGGAATAATTCCCAGCAAGGGGCAGAGGACTAGCTTAGATTTTGATTTAGCTCCAGGGGCCATAGGAAGCGAAAAGGAGTTTTATGGAGTGCATTTAAAGAGCGCTTGGTATTTTAAGGGTTTACGTGAGGGCCACACCATAGAATTTCTGTCGCAGGCTGCGGTGGTGGATAATATCAAAAATGGACAAACTGTTCCCTATTTGTACCGCCACGGGTTGGGAGGATCTCGAAATTTGCGTGGATACGATTTTCGAGAGGTTGGACCGCGAGGCAGTGCCGGTGATTATATCGGAGGCAGTACTATGGCTCATGCAACCTTGGAGTATTCTGTGCCGACTCCATTTGAGATAGCGCGCTTTGCCACTTTTTATGATATCGGTGTGGTGAACTTAGATGCTTATGACTTTAGTGTGAGTAATTATAATGATGATGTGGGGATAGGCTTGCGTTTGCAGATACCTTTCCTCGGGCCGATTCGTTTTGATTATGCCATGCCGCTTACCGACGATGGTTATAATGGCGGCGACGGTAGATTTAGTGTGAATATGGGTTACACCACAACTTTCTAAATAGTGAGATTATTATGAGATATATTGTTTTGATTGGTTTACTTGCAGTTAATCTGTCATCGGTTTCGGCTGGAGCAGCTGCGTCCATAGCAACCATTAGTTTAGACAAGGTATATGATGGTTATTGGAAGACCGATCAGGAGAATGAAAAGCTGAAGAAGAAGCAGAAAAAGGCACAGGACAAAATTAAGGAACTAAACCAAGCCTTAACCAAGGATGGCGAGGTGTTGAATCGGATGATCAAGGCTTTGAATGACCCGAATCTGTCCGCGGCAGAAAAAACGAAGCGGCAGCAGCAGGCGGGTTTGAAGCAACAGGAACTGAGGCAGCAGTCCGAGGCGATTCAAGCTTTTGGAAATGCCACCGGAAAAGATTTAGAACTCGAGATGCGTAAGGTGCGGGATGGCATAATAGAAGAGATTAGCCAAGTGGTTGCCCAACAAGCTCGTGCTGGAGGGTTTGATCTTGTTCTTGATAAGGCGGGTAAATCGGCTGCTATCGCCCCAATTATCGTTTTTAGTGCAGATAGGAATGACCTTACAGAGGCGGTTCTCAAGCAACTGAACCTTAGTGACCCCAAAAAAGGGAGCGGGGGTAAAAAGTAATCTCGGTGGTTTTTAGTCGGATTCGCTCAACCTTTTTTGCTCCTGATCATGCATTAGGGCGTGTGCTTCGGTCAGGACCGTAGGGATGAGGTCGGCAAAGGGGCTGTTTTTCAGGCAGGGGGCTGTTTTTTCAATTTCTAGTTTCTCGACGTGTTCGCCGGGGAACCAGTGATCGCCTTGGCCCAGTAGATTGTAACGCATCTTCCCCCATTCCACGA
>CAZAIZ010000024.1:8817-11366 GCA_964485275.1 uncultured Pedosphaera sp. | reverse complement strand
AACCTGATTAACAATCAAGTTAGCAACCTCTCTGCATTGGCTAACTTAACCGAACTTCGATGGCTTGGACTTAACTTTAATGCCATCACTGATTTAAAACCTCTAAGAGGATTAGCCAGATTAAAGGTTCTCATGATTAAGGGGAATCCCAATTTGGCTGACTCGGAGGTTGAGGAGCTTGAGGAGGTTTTGCCCAACTGTGAGATTGAGTATTAGCGTCCGATCTCCAATGGAGCTTAGGTTTGCCTCGGCTTAAATTTAGCCGCATAGCTCAATGAGATGAAGTGTCGCCTCTTGGCATATCTGGCTTTTATCCTCCTTTTCTCCTCGGGTTCCTGACAACATCTTCACAACCGCAAGGCAGTCGGTGTAACTGATCTGGATACGCTCAACGGGCAACCACCATGAATTAATGGACCTTCAGGATTCGTTTGACGGATGTCAATGCCCCTGAAAGAAGCCATGCCTTTGCGAGTAAACCCCAATCCAGGCGCACTCATGAGAAAGCTCAAAGATGTTGATCAAGTTAAGGGCTTAAGACGGCCTGAATTCTTTGAGCATTATTTTGATCAGGAACCGGTCGTCATGGAGAACATGATTTCCATGTGGCCAGCAACCCGAAAGTGGAGCCCGCAATATTTTCAAAGCGAGCATGGCGAAGAAGAGGTGGAAATCATCCATCATCGTGCCAATGATGAAACCCATCTGGAGAGTTTCCTGAAAAATGACGTGCATGAAACAACTCTCGCTGATTACGTCGATTCACTGGATTCCATTGAGAAATCATATGCCCTCAGAGAGGAGTATAATATTTTTGAAATGTTGCCGGGGCTCATTGAGGACGTAAATCATTTCGCGCCCTTCAGCACAAGAGAACGTTGCCTGCATGCCGACTTTTATAAGGCCCTTTGGTTTGGTCCCAAGGGGTATGTCACCGGCATGCACGCAGATTCTGGACATCTGCTTCTATTTCATTTCTACGGCCACAAACGAATCCTCTTCTTTGCCCCGGACCAAACCGAATTCTTGTATCAGGAAAAAATGGAGATATCCGAGGCAGGCCAAAGCATGCCCGAAGAGGTTGCAGTTTACTTCAGCGAAAACGTACGCTGGGCCAAGGTAAATGCCCTGCAGCCCGATTACCATAAATACCCACTGCTCAAACGGGCTCAATATTATGAGGCACACCTTTCTCCCGGACAAGTCCTCTACCTGCCCAACCAGTGGTGGCACACCGTTGAATCCAAAGATATCTCCATCAGCATAAGCGCTGACTTGGATGAAATAAATTTTTTATACAACCCGCCGCACCACGGTTAACCCTCCTTCTTCAGATACAAACACTCGCCAAGCACGCCTCGGCACCGCAAAATGCCCTCATGGCATATATCCCTGTAATTGAGCCAGCCGAGGCTGAAGGACATTTAGAGGAAACCTATAGGCAGGCAGAAAAACGAGCCGGTCGCGTATTTAATATCCTCAAAATCATGAGCCAAAGCCCTCAGGCACTGCGCACCTCAATGGATTTTTATCTGGCCATAATGCGCGGGGAATCGTCCTTATCGCGTGCCCAGCGTGAGATGCTAGCCACGGTCGTCTCGTCCATCAACCAGTGTCATTACTGAACCCAGGCCCACGGGGCAGACTTCCGTGATGAAGTCCAGAACGATGAACAGGCTGAAGCCCTCAAAAGCGATTGGCATAATGCACAATTAACCCAAATAGATCGCGCCCTATGCCGGTGGGCCGAAAAGCTAACGCGAGATCCACATGCTTGCTCACAAACGGATATAGCCCAACTACAAAGGGCAGGCCTTTCTGTAGAGGCAATCAGTGATGCTGCACAAATCATCGGCTACTTCAACTATATCAACCGGATAGCCGAAGGATTAGGGGTAGACCTTGAGAAGGAAATGCCTCCAGCTTCGATTTAGATTGGTTAAATTTTGATGTGATGCTCCGCGCGAGTATCCGGGGGGAGTTTCAGGCTCGCCATTCTGTTTCGGGGCGGTAGCGTAAATGCCATGAGAATATTCCTGCTTCTTCTGGTACTGTGTGCTGCAGATCTATTAACCGGATGCATGGCATATAACGACAAGGAAGACACCGACAAAATTTGGTGGTGGGAAATGTTCAAATCAAGACCGAATTGAGAATCCCTGCCCCGGTTACCCTTCGGGAGTTGCCCTGCAAGTGTGGGGTGTGTAGGATTTCAGTGTCACCACAACGTTGGGGCATTAGCTTCCCCCAATGACAACTCCAGCCGGCAAACCGCCGGTCGTCTTGAATGCGTTGTGGTGGCTTTTTCAATCCTTGAGCATACCCGCCCTAAGGCGTAGATTTTTTGGCATGAAGCACCTCCTATTGGTATTAGTGCCCTCCATCATTCTTGCCAATCCGGCTTTCACCCAAAATAGAAACCCGGTTACCAACAAGCTCAGCAATGAGCTGGCAAAAAAAACCAGTTCACTGAACCCCCAATATCTGGTGTTTTTACCAAGGCAAAAACTCAAAGAAAAGGTGCCCCTGGTGATCTATCTTCACGGTGC
>CAZAIZ010000024.1:0-8717 GCA_964485275.1 uncultured Pedosphaera sp. | reverse complement strand
TACCAAGGCAAAAACTCAAAGAAAAGGTGCCCCTGGTGATCTATCTTCACGGTGCCGGAGGTGTGGGAGATAACATCCAAAAAATCAAAGGTCAGGCTGGGCAAGTGGTCAGAGGAATCGAAAAGCACAAAAAGAATCCCGCGATTGTGGTTGCCCCTCAAGCCAGCAAAAAGAATCGACAGGCCGGGGGATGGATCCCCGCTCACTTGAACATTCTCCTGAAACATCTCAAGGAAACACTCCAAGTTGATGAGAAAAGAATTTATCTCACCGGTAACAGCATGGGAGGATATGGCTCGTGGAGCTGGGGCGGGCACAACCCTGAACACTTCGCAGCCATCGCCCCCGTTTCTGGGGGCATTGGCCCCAATGGCCCAAAAGATGTTACCCCGTCACTCGATAAGTGGGCTAACAACCTGGCCAAGGTTCCGGTCTATGCATTTGCTGGAGGTAAAGACAGGGTGGTGCCTGCTGAACGATCCGAACGCATGATCGCTGCAATTCAAAAAGCGGGCGGTAAAGAGGCAAAAATTATAACCTACCCCAACGAAGGCCATGGTGCTGGACGTATCATTTTTTCCAGTGCAGAGTTTTATCAATGGATGTTCTCAAAAAAACGACCGTGACAGAGCCCCCTAAGGTTTGAGATAGAGGTTATCTTGAGAGGCTTATTAGATATACTCGAATTGATTTTCGATTTCCTCGAGAATCCCTTGGCTTTTATAATCGTCTTCGTGTTAATTGGGTTAATCGCCCTAATCATTAAGCTATTCTTTTAAGGCAAATCTACTATTCAGAATTTGCCTCGCTGATGGGGAAATCTGCATTCACACCCTCCTCACAACTCCCTGACATGGGCAAAAAAAAACCACTCATTTCTGAGTGGCAATCGGGGATACCGTTTCCCTTAAGGGCCGCTTTCTGCCGATTCTTCAGCTGAGTAGCCTTGAGTCACCCAGCACCGAAGAACCTACCATGATACTGCTGCGGTTGAAGTTATAGTTATTATTTACTCTTCCCAATATTTTCAAGGGTTACTGGCAAGGCCAAAACCAGATAAATTGATTAATTCGGATTGATCTGTTTGTCCCGCCATCTGAGTTTAGAGTTTCCGACTCTTCTATTGACATTTTGTCTGCAACAATATAGATTGTGGTTAAGTTCTCACCGATGCAGCACCGTAGCAAAGCTGCCCTCGCCTGATTGCGATAAGGTGACGAACTACCCCTCTTTTCCTCTCCCGCTAATGAACAGCGATAACCCTCTTTATTGCAGGGTAACTCGTTTTATGTTGAGGTTGGATATGACGCAGGGAAGCCCGAGGCCAACAAAGAGAGTTAAACGGATAGTCTCCCTGGGGCTACTGTGGATTCTGATCGTTGCTGAAATAATTGCTGTCATTTCGGCGGCACAGGACCGGATAGCCTGGAGTCACTGGCGCGATGATTTTCTGATTAAACACGCCCTGCCAATTGTGGTTTTGGCAGTGGCAATTCGTAGGGTTTACGAATGGGGTTTAAAGTATCGTTAATCTTTATTCAAAAATTGCGAGCTAACCCTCCGACAGGATTCGTGCGCAAGACAGCAGTCTGACCTAAAACAGAAGCAGGAGCTTCTGGGTCAGGATGATTCAGACTCGCCATTCTGTTTCGGAAAGTGGTTGTAATGCAGGGTTGGCCGGTTTTTCAGTGGAAAATGGTGGGCCCGGCAGGATTCGAACCTGCGACCAAGGGATTATGAGTCCCCTGCTCTAACCACTGAGCTACGGGCCCGCTCTGGGAGAAGACGCACTCTGCAACAGACTTGGCCCTTTGAAAAGTCTTTCAAGCAGCCGGCTCTGGATTTTCTTCAGCAAGACCCCCTCTCACCTGTCTTCTGCGTAGCCATTTACCGAGCAACCCATCGTGCATACCTAAAATCCATGCCAGAACAAACAGGCCCATGGCCGCCACCACCAGGGCACCGGCAATGGAGCAATCGAGCCATTTGGCCAAGTGAAACCCCAATAGTGTGCTCAAGGCAGCGTGCAAAACCGTGAGGGCCATGATCACCGGCAACCGTGTCGAGAGCAGATGCGCTGTTGCTCCCGGTAAAATCAGCATCGCCACCACCAGAATTGCCCCCACAGATTCAAAGGCACTCACCACCACGATTGAAAGCAGGCTCATCAGGGCGTAATGCACCACATTGGCATTGATCCCCAATGAATAGGCCAGTGCTGAATCAAACGAACTCACCAAAAGCTCCTTGTAGAAGGCCCAGATCAAAGCCACCACCACCAGTGTGACAATCGCCATGCGCAGAACACCTGTTGCCACGACCAATTGCCCCCCCTTAATAAACTCTCCGGCCAAAGGCAAGTTGTCCATTGCCTGAACCATAGCTAAGGGAATACTTATCTTGGTTTGGTCCAAAGGCACAAAGGCAATTTCCCCATAGAGCACGCATTCCTCATCAATGTGCACCTGACCGGCCTTCAAATTGATCAGGATAACACCCAGGGCAAAGAGCGTGGTAAAGGTGATTCCAATGGCCGCATCCTGTTTTACCCGTGAGTAACGGTGAATCAGTTCAATTAGAACCGTCGTCACCACCCCGGCAACCAGTGCCCCAATAAATAAACCCGTCACCTGCAACCCGCCGGTAAAGACCACCACCCCGGCAATACCGGCCAACACACTGTGACTGATGGCGTCACCCACCAAAGCCATCCGGCGCAGGATAAGATAGTTCCCAATCAGGCCACAGGAAGTAATCACAAAAAATGCCATGAGCACAATCGGGAGCGTCATGGATAACTCGCCCACCCAGGGCGATAGGACATGCTCCTTCCAGTTGAAATCCGGGATAAATGGCTCGTTCATGTCGACCTCCCATATCCAGGCACTGTTGCGGGGCCTCCCATTATCTGTCCACCCAGTTTCAAATCCATCAAGCCGGGAATAGGCCGTCCATGTGGATCTTTTGTGGCATGGTTCAAGGTTCTTTCCAGTTGTCGTACTGTTTCCTCTCCCAGTACGTGTTCAATCACCTCCGCATCATCATGCACGTGGTCAGGCGCAATGCTCGCTTCGTTGGTCAGGTAAAGCTCCCACAAGCGGTGGTTGCGCACGATTTCACAGGCGCGCTGCCAGCCCTCTGGAGTAAGGTGTATTGAATCCCCATCCTCATGCAAAGTAGCCATTTGGTGAGTGTTCAATTGCTTCGATTGCCCTCGAACTTCATCAATGGTTTCGCGTCTCTTCTCAGCCAGTTCACGCAACGAAACGCCCTCTCCTTCAAAATCTCGTGCCTCCAAAACATGATAGACTGCCTTGAGGGTGTTCTCACGTTGGATCTGAGCCGAACGCGATTGACGACGCCACCACCGCGAGACCACTCCATGTCTCGGGCCAAAGAGGAAAGCCAATACAAAAACCAGGGACGCACCCATCACCATGAGCGGGCCGGTTGGCAAATTGGTGCTCAAAAAGGAAAAGAAGGCACCGGCGGCACCGGCGGCCACCCCAAACACCGAAGCCAAAAGAAGCATAACATGCATCCGGTCAGTCAAAAGGTAGGCTGCAGCCGCGGGGGTTATCAGCATGGCCGAAACCAATACGACTCCCACTGCCTGCAGGGCGATAACCACGCTGAAGGCCAGGAGCAGCATCAGGGTATAATGAATAATGGTCACCGGGAAACCAGCAGCCCTTGCAAAAGCCACATCAAAACTGGTAAGCAAAAGTTCCTTATAGAAAATGACGATCAACAAAACGGCCAATACAGTGATGATGGTCATCAGGATGACATCGTCTTTGCCCAGGGACGCAGCCTGGCCAAACAGATACGCATCAAGACCGCCTTTACTGCCCGTTGAAATTTTTTGTATCCGGGTTAACAAACAGATGCCGACGGCGAAAAATGAGGCGAGTACCAACCCCAAGGCGGTGTCTTCCTTCAGCCGGGTTGTCTGCTTGATAAGGGCTACCAATGCCCCCCCAAAAAGGCCCGCCAGCGTGGCTCCCACAAAGATGGCTGCCGGATCCTTGCTCATGTTCCACAAAAACCCCAAGGCCACCCCCGGCAAAACTGCATGCGAAAGGGTATCGCCAAAGAGAGCCATCTTACGCACCACAAGGAAACTCCCCAGCAACCCGCAGCTTATGCCCAGTAGAATTGAGCCGATCAAGGCGTAACGCACGGCCGGATCCTGAAAACTAAAAAAACGTCTGGCTTGTTCGAGTGTGGATGTCGCTGAAATATCCCCTATCCGATCAGCCCATACCCATTCAGGAACCAGGAATGCAGTGACTAAAACCAGAAAACCGTACCTCATCTTAGCCTGCCTTGGAACCGACTGCTTCAGCCACCTCACTGAGAATGGTAAGCCGACCGCCGTAGGTTCTTTGTAACAACTCCTGATTAAAGACCGCCTTGGTTGGTCCAAAGGCCACCACGCGCATGTTGAGCAGCAGGAGGCTATCAAAATAATCCCGGGCAGTCGTCAGGTCATGATGCACGACCAGCAAAGTTTTACCCCGCTCCCTTAATTCCTGTAGAATGGTCACAATCGCCGTCTCGGTTGCTGCGTCCACCCCTGCAAACGGCTCATCCATAAAATATAGATCACTCTCCTGAGCCAGAGCACGCGCCAAAAATACCCGCTGCTGCTGTCCTCCCGAGAGATTGGAGATTTGCCGATCAGCATAGGGAAGCATTTTCACCTTCTCCAGGCATTCGCGTGCCTTTTCGCGATCAGATTTTGCCGGCCGTTTAAACAATCCAAGGTGTCCATAGCGTCCCATCAATACCACGTCCATCACGCTCACCGGAAAGTCCCAGTCCACCGACTCTCGCTGCGGCACGTACCCGACACGCTGAAGATTCTTCTCCACCGATTCTCCAAAAACCTTCACCCATCCGCTGTCGAGTGGAAGCATGCCCATGGCTGCCTTGACCAGCGTAGACTTACCCGCCCCATTGGGACCAATTATACCCACCAACTGCCCGGCAGAGACCTCCACATCCACACCCCATAAGACCGGCCGTTTATGATAGGAAACAGTTAGATCATGCAGTTCCAGCGGAACCGGCACCTTGGCGTTCTCTTCACTCATTAAAATGTCACCCCAAGTCGAAGACCAATCGCCCACGCGTCTCCAACAGTATTATCTCCACCGGGACGATTGATCCACTGAACATCCGGCTGAATGTAAAAAGCCGGTGACATTTGATAGATATAGGTTAATTCCAGAACCGATTCATGTGATTTAACATCCGTGATTTCACTGCTGTGCTTGCCATAGATGTACCCCAGTGAGATCACGTCCTCATCCCGACCGGGAATCAGGCCCCTATAATTGAGTCCTGTTTCCGTCGACCAGTGGAATCGGCTGCGATCGCGACGGGCAGAACCCCACCGCGCAAAAACACCCAAACCCTGAGCGTCTTCTTCGCGAAACAGCATCTTGTCCACGGAGGCAAATATACCCCCATTGCCATCGGCTTTCCCCCCATCATGCTTGTCGAACTCTGAAGAATGATGCCACGCACCCAGCCGGTACCAACCCGGCAAATCTGTTCCATCAGAAATTGCGTATCCATTGTAGCCAATCTGGTACAAACTGGTCCAACCCTGCCCGTTGCCCAATTCAAAATGCGTGCCATGCTGATTGATCGATGGATCCCCCCCCGAATCATCAAACACATCACCATCATAAACCCCCGCCTGAAGATAAACCGCCTCATTAAAATCATAACGCAAACGCAAACCCAACCCAGGCGAATTAAAGGCGGGGCCTCCATTCACAGCATTCGCACTCCAAGACGCTGTCTGGCCAAATGCATCATTAATCAATACATCACGATACACCGAACCCACAAACTCATCATCAGCCAATAAATTACCCAGTCGCAGGTTCAGTTTCCCGAAATCCTTCTCATAAAAAACCTCATGCAAACGTAGTCCGTCATAGGCATCAATGTTACTTACGGCCAATTCATTGCCGGCGTACTGGCCAGGGCTCACCCCATGCGTCCAGAACGTGCTGAAACGAAGATGTGTCCCAGCCCAACCAAAGGCAGTTTCCCCGTTGATATCCAGTGCTCCATACCCGGCCCCATTGTAGACACTACCTGTTTTAATCCCGCCCGAAGCAAGGGAAAAAGTCTCTGCGATATATTCGAAAGTAAACTCATAACCCTTCTCTAAGAGCGAACTACGAACACCACCCCAGTCACCCGAAAGAGTTTCCCGATCCCAAACAGATGAACCCTTGGAAGGCTTTTCCTGCGCAAGAACCCCGCAGGAAATGATTAATAAACCAAAGAAGATTCGTTTTGTTTCCATGAGGCTTTAGACAAATAAACTCACCGAAGTGCGTTAACAATAGTTGTGAGATTATGACGAATCATACCTCCATAAGTTCCCAAATCAAGCTCACCTTCCATTTGCCCACGTTCACCCATGGCATCAGAAAACAATTCTCCCCCGACCGTGACCCCGGCATCTGCAGCAATTGCCTTAATGGCTTCAGGATTCACTGTCGTTTCCACAAAGATCGCCTTCACATTCTGGTTCTTGATGAAATCCACCAACTTGGCTCGATCAGCAAGCCCGGCTTCACTAACAGTGGATATGCCCTGTAAGCCAACCACTTTAAAACCATAAGCGCGGCCAAAATAATTATAGGCGTCATGACTGGTCACCAGAATGCGTTTTTCAAGTGGGATTTCTGCCACCTTCAATTCCGCCCATTGATGTAGTTCGTCCAGCCTTGTCTTGGTGCTATTACCATTGGCTTCATAATCGGCCTTGTGATCAGGATCCAGCTGACTAAGTGCTGCCACAACCACATCAACCGTCTCTTTCCACAGCAACACCTCAAACCAGATGTGCGGATCAAAGTGCCCTTCAAATTCGTCAGGCTTGAGTAGACGCCTCGTGTCGATGTTTTCAGTTACCGTATAAACTGGCTTACCCCCTGCTTTCAATTTACCCAGCACTTCCTCCAGCTTACCTTCCAATAAAAGGCCGACATGAAAAATGGCGTCAGCCTTCTGCAATTTGGTCACATCATTTGCACTGGCTTTATACAAATGAGGATCCACGCCTGGCCCCATAATCTCAACAACCTCGATGTGTTCACCGCCAATCTGACGAACCAGATCACTCACCATGTTCACGGTAGTCGTAATCCTTACCTTTCCGGATTTACCAGAACCCTGACCCTCATCCGGAGAAGTATCCTGAATACAAGCCACCATCATAACACTGCATAAAGTTAACACCAACTGAACACACTTCAGGCTCCATATGTTTTGCCGATTCACTCCTTTAATTTGCGAAAAACACAAGTTAGACGCAAGAAAATAAGTTTGGTATACCAAACTTTGTGGGTGAAAGGCATGGGGACCGCCTTCAATT
The DNA here is from genome assembly GCA_964485275.1 of uncultured Pedosphaera sp. Taxonomy (GTDB): domain Bacteria; phylum Verrucomicrobiota; class Verrucomicrobiia; order Limisphaerales; family UBA1100; genus UBA1100. Next base: position 1,309 of record CAZAIZ010000024.1, on the reverse strand, counting down.
TCTAGTGGAGAATTGCGAAGTCATGCGATTGACGAATTAATTGCGCATCCAGATCCAGAAAATCATTAATCCTGCGGTGGGCTTCTCCTTCATCAATCTCACAGGCCATTAGCCAATAATGAGAATAGTGGTTCCCCTCACTTTCAACGAGATCAGCATAAATTCTGGCCAGTTCGGGCTCACGATCCTCCAAAGTCTCACCCAGAATCTGGAATTTCTCGCAACTCCTGCCTTCAATAAGTGAGGCGGCAATCAGGTGATCGATCACCTGTTCCCGGCGTCCTTTACGGATCAACCGCATAATGCCTCCAATCCATGGGCTTGCCGGGGTAGGCCCAAAGGGGATCTTCCTTGATTCCAACAGGTTTAAAATCAGGTGAAAATGTTCCAGCTCTTCTTGCGCAATTTGATTCAGCTCCTTTAGGCAACCCCAAAGCTCTGGATATTTGACTAGGTTCAGGGCACTGGCCGCCGCCTTACGCTCAAGATGGCAATGATCCACCAGTATCCCGTTCAAGTTCGCGAGAACTTTTGGAAGCCACTCATCAGGAATTGAAGCACGCCACAAAAGCACGGTATTTGCCAAAAAGTTATGCCAACCCCAATGCATTAAGGCCGGTCACCCCATAATCTATCCAGCAAACCGCCCGTCTTCTGGAAATAAACAGGGACAGGGGGACAATGACACCCAGCTTTAATTCTAGCAACCGTGTTTGTGTATAACTGTCGCTTGCGAAGCGATCCCAGCAAAATAGCATTAAGAGGGTAGGAGTTACACCATTTTAAGGAGGATAGGTCGTGCGTCAGGTTTTATTAATTTTATTGATGGGAGTATTGACGTCTGTTTACGGACAAACGGACAAACCCAAACCATCAATCCCATTACCCGAAAACGAAAAGGACGCCGCCGCTTTCCACTATCATATGGGCCTGAACTATTATGACGGCTTGGGAGACCCTCCAAATTATCCCAAGGCGGTCACCCATTTCAAACGTGCTGCTCAACTAAACCATCCCCACGCCCAGGGCATGCTTGGTCAATGCTACCGTAACGGCCGCGGGGTAAATCGTGATCTAAAGAAGGCTTTTTACTGGGTTGAACAGGCAGCCAACCAGAACGACACCATTGCCCATTTTCTTTATGGTACACTGTTGGCAACCGGCCAAGGTACCCCCTTGGACTATAAAAAAGCCATGACCTATTATCTGAAAGCAGCGGCGAAAGGCCATGCTGCTGCCATGAATAACATTGGGGCACTCCACGAACAGGGAAACGGCGTGCCTCGAAATTACGTGGAGGCACTCAAGT
>CAZAIZ010000023.1:0-11499 GCA_964485275.1 uncultured Pedosphaera sp. | reverse complement strand
TAAACTCATCAGCCAAAGCTTTCACCGCTGCCTGCTTGACATGCTCTGGTGTGCCAAAATCAGGCTCGCCTGCTCCAAGTCCAATAACATCTTCGCCTGAGGCCTTGAGTTCTTTTGCCTTGGCGGTTATTGCCAAAGTCATGGAAGGAGCCAGCGATGAGGCTCGCTCTGAAAGTCTGTATTTCATCGGGCTGGGAGGGTAGGGATGGAGAACGAATCGAGCAAGGGTGAATCAACGGAAAAGCAGTAGATCCATTAACCTCCGCCCCTTGCCGGTAAAAACCCATTTCTGGCCCTTGCGAAAAATCAACCCGCTGCATGGATGGCTAACAAGAACGTCCTCATAAACATTTGATATACGGTATTTTGCCCCATGGCTTTCAGCTTCTTTACCGCGAGGAAGCATCCTGATAGGGATGCCGTTGAAACTAAGGTCCAAATCCCAAGCGGTTGGCTCAACATGTCTGTCTCTGACATCATCAATCAGCTCTGGATAACGATCGATCCAGTCCACGTTTTTCTGAAACACAGTCACCGTACAAAGGCGCGGCATGGATCTCAAATACTGCCCAAGATTAAACTGCCCTTCTATATTCAATTTGAGTATTTGCGCTGCATCCATTCCTAGCAGGTTGATGCCGCTCCAGTTACCGTGATGATTCCCTCCCCCCTTGTACCAGGTGGAAAACCATTGATCGAATTTACTGTTTATCTGGACGCCGATCTCAAAATGTAAATGCGCACGCCACCTTGCAATCTCTTCACGCGTATTTGCAGTGCGCCCCAATATGCCAATTATTGCTCCCGCGTCCAGTTTAGTTCCGATGGCTATGCCTGTCTCAATGCTTCGTAAATGTGCATAGAGAGTATAGGCAGGCAGGCCATTTACATCGTGGTTAAGCACGACATATTTACCATAATTTGAGGCAGAAACGTTTCTGTTTACATGCACTACATCCCCATCCCTGGAAGCAAGCACCTCATCAATAGGCTCATTTTTGTCATCCCTAACCAAGCTCAGTATGTCAACACCTTCATGAATCCTGCTCCGGCTATTTCGAACACACCCAAAGGCCCCGCTCTGCCATGGCCTTTCGAGGTTAGTTCTCGCAAAAAAGTTCGTTTCGCCTCCGTCTTTAAGCAATTGAGTGTTCGCTGTGGGAAAGGTGAATCGGGGACCTTGTTTCGGGGCAGAAACTGATTCACGAACTGATATATTCTCGTAACGATTACACGAAGCTAAAACCAGAATTATTATGCCTACAAATAGACGCATTCAATGAAACATCCTCAATAACCTGCTATGAACTAAACTTTGTCGGGCTCCGCTATTCGAGTGTTTTGTTCACAAGTTCAACTATATTTTCAGACTCTTCACGAGAAGCATCAGGCGTGAAAACCATGGATGAAGCCCTCAAGGTTCCACGAATGTAAGACACCCCTATGCATCGTGAATTAACACCGTTCGTTTTGGATTGGTCGCTATGGGCAACGACCACATAAAGCCTTCGGTCCCTGTAATTAGTTGTTAAATACTCCACTAAAGCCTTCCCGCGGCTGGTAAAATTGAGCTGAATTGCGTGGAGCCCGTCCTGAGTATCAATAACACGTGTCCCTTGTAATATGCCAGGGCCGCCGACCAGAACCGGCTTAGGGGCAACATGCACCATTTTCGGGCTTGCTTGATATACTTTTAAAAGCATTGTTTTTGCCTCTTGTTGAGGAAATTCCTCAATAAAAAATGCAAACTGGGCTTTGTCACGCCTAGTTTCCACTGGGTAATTACATCCCGAGAAAAAGAGGACCGCCATTAGTATTTTTAATATAGATTGCACTCCTCAGACGATAACATCCGTGCTTGGCCCTCATGTAAAGATTGAATAATTACCATCTGGCAAACGGTTCGGTCCATTTGGTATATTCACGATAATCAGGCTTCTCATCATCCTGTTTGTGAAAAAATCAGGAAAAATATCTCATAACACTGTTATGCGGGTGCCTCGCGGTGAGTAGAACGCCTTTGAGCAATTGGCCAAAGAAGTACTGTGAAAAAGATGATAACAATAACCCGTAGACGAATTCGATTGATGTGGTAGGTTATAGGCAGTTCCTTGAAAGAACAGAAACCAAAGACTGGCTCGTCTGGTTGGAAGTTTCTCAAGATAAAGCCCGGGTTAACCGGGTGAAAGGGCAGGCGGGGCTGATACGCTTGCCCCCTATCAAACCATTTGGCCCGGCTGAATGATATTCTGTAGATTCGCTTTTAGCGGAAGGAATGACTATTAGATGGCCGGAATTATCCGAATGGGGCGAAGGCAAAGTTCACTTAAGTACCCAGTGGTGTTCGCGCATCACTGAACGCGAAAAGGTGCTTAAGGGGTGAGGGGATGTGGAATACAGATTGTGTTTCCACTAGAAGAAACCCCGAATCTGGCTTGGAGGATGTGTAACATGCTCGCGTTCACTTGTGAACATGAGCAAGTATGCTGCACAATCAAACCAGCCCGGACCTAGGTTTTTAGGAATGCAGGTCTGAGTCAGAAGCTTGAGCCACCTTTGAGCTCAAGACGAACACAGTTGCCTAGAAGGTATTGATTGCCTACTGAGATATCAGCACGGCGGAAGCCACAAATTGGCCGGAAGCGGTCAGCCGGAAGAAATCCTCTGAAAGGAGAACAAAAGCCGGGGATTCCGTCGGGATAGCCACGCGCCTAGGACGACGGTCGTGAAAACTATCCGAACCCGTGGCGATGCGGCAAAAACCGTGGCGCTGCAAAGTAAGTAAAATGGCAATCTGAGGGTTAAGAGGCGAGACCCGTGGCACAGGCGAACGCATCGTCACAAGCGATGGCTGACCTGCTGCCAAAGGGCTAGGATGCGAATGGATTACTTGCGTGTCCCAGTCTGGTTCGCAGGTCAGTGGCCGCAACCACTGGCTGAGCGGGCAAATAAACCTCACCCAATAATCCATGTGCCGTAAGGCCTTGGGCGGCCCTGCTATGAGGCCGACAACTCCGCAAGTCACGGGGAATAGCGTCGGGGAGCAGTCGACCCACAAAGCGGGTGCCAAACGACTGCAACGGGAAAGAGCGCGTGGCGAACGCCCACCCCCCAATTTGTCCCTTCCGGACTTGTTCTGGAAGGGACTTTTTGTTTTCAGCATCCCATTTACCCTGCCAATTCTTTTGGAAAATACTTGCCCGCACTGGTTTATGCGTGTTCATTCCGGGTGTACCCTTTTCATGCATTATGGGAAAAATTTATAATAATATCGTAGAGACAGTGGGTGGCACTCCGCTCGTAAAGCTCAATAAGGTCACTCAAGGGATCGACTCCACTATTTTACTGAAATGCGAGTTCTTCAATCCTCTCTCAAGCGTAAAAGACAGGATTGGCATGGCCATGATTGAAGCAGCAGAACGAGAAGGTACTCTTACTAAAGATACTGTTATTGTTGAGCCCACCAGTGGCAATACAGGCATCGCATTGGCTTTTGTAGCTGCTTCCAAAGGTTATAAACTAATTCTTACCATGCCTGAAAGCATGTCCTTGGAACGGCGAACCCTCCTTTCAATGCTTGGGGCAGATCTTGTCCTTACTCCAGCAGCAAAGGGCATGAAAGGAGCCATTGCAATGGCTGAAAAAATTGCCGCGGAAACGGAAAACGCGTGGATTCCACAACAATTCGAAAACCCTGCCAACCCTGCGATCCATCGTGAAACGACTGCTAGGGAAATTTGGGAAGATACCGAAGGGGCCGTTGATATGGTGGTTTCAGGCGTCGGAACCGGTGGTACAATCACCGGGTGCGTCGAAGTCATCAGCCCTCAAAAGCCAAACTTTAAGGCCATTGCCGTTGAGCCAGAGGATTCTCCTGTAATCTCACAAACATTGGCAGGAGAAGAGCTAACCCCTGGGCCACATAAAATACAGGGAACTGGAGCAGGTTTTATTCCTGGGAACCTCCATTTAAAGAACGATGATGGCACAGATCAGGTGACTGAATGCATAAAGGTTAGCAACGATGATGCTTTTGCCATGGCCCGAGAATTAGCGTCTGAAGAAGGCATTTTGGTTGGCATTTCAACCGGGGCAAATGTGTGGGCTGCTATTCAAGTCGCAAAACGCCCAGAGAACACCGGCAAGACAATCGTCACAATCGCATGCTCAACTGGAGAACGGTACCTAAGCACCCCTTTGGCTGAAGAAGCCCGCAACAAGGTTTCTGAATTAACTATTCAGGATCCCGCTGTGTAAATGCACTTCATCGACAAAAAAAAGTTGCCAGCCGGCAATATTTAGTCCTAGATGTCGCCGGTTTCACACTTCCTGACTGATTCGTTTGGACAGGAAATCCTCGTTCGAAGCATCCGATTCAGGCTTTTACCCTGTCGCATCTCGTTCGTTAGCACCGCATATTATGGCCAAAAACAACAAGGCTGAGTATCCAGAAGAAGGAGAGGGGTACTTAGAGATATCTGACAAAGGCTTCGGCTTCCTGCGTTCGCCAGGCAACCGCTTCCAGTCTAAACCAAGCGATATTTTTGTAACACCTGACACCATAAGGCGCCATTATCTGCGTGAGGGCTGCTTTATTAAAGGGCGCCTTGTTCCTCCTCACAAGGGGCACAGCCCGCAACTCCGTGAAATCTATAATGTAAATGAAATGCCCTTCAAGGAGTACACAGAATGTTCACGCTTTGAGAATCTAACCACAATTGACCCAGTAGATAAGTTTAATCTTGAGACCTCTCCGGACGTAATTGAAACCCGGGTGATTGATCTGGTTACCCCGATTGGCAAAGGTACACGAGGTCTGATTGTCGCTCCGCCTCGCACGGGTAAAACAACTATACTGAAACAAATATGTAATTCGGTTACCACGAACCACACGGAGGTAAAGACCATCGTAATGCTTATTGATGAGCGCCCCGAAGAGGTCACTGACTTTGAACGCTCGGTGGACGCTGAGGTTGTAGCTTCCTCCAATGATATGGACTTGGAGACCCATGTGCGTCTGTCACGTTTTATGATTGAGCGCTGCCGGCGAATGGTCGAATGCGGACAAGATGTATTTGTCTTAATGGACTCCATCACGCGCATAGCTCGCGCCTATAACAACGTTAAAGGTGGCAGCGGGAGAACGATGTCCGGGGGAGTAGATGCCCGGGCACTGGAGATTCCAAGGCGTATGTTTGCCGCAGCACGGAATATAGAAGGGGGAGGCTCTCTTACTATCCTTGCCACAGCGCTTGTGGATACGGGCAGTCGCATGGACGAGCTTATTTTTCAGGAATTCAAAGGCACCGGAAATATGGAACTAATTCTGGATCGCAAGCTTTCTGAACGAAGACTCTACCCGGCAATCGACATCCCCAAAAGCGGCACCAGAAAAGAAGAGAAGCTTTTCCCTGAAATCCATTTGGACGCCATACGGAAGCTTCGACGCACCATGGTTGACCTCGACCCAATCAATGCCATGGAAACCCTCACCGGCGCCCTGAAAAAGCACCCTACAAACGCAGAGTTGCTTTCCAAGCTCAAAACCTGATCATCCTCAAATGGCTAATGCCAAAGGAGGAAAGTCGAGAAAGCCAAAACACAGGAGCACACCTGTCTTGTATTCACGACCACCTCTGGAGCGGATGATGGAAATCCATGAATCCGTTAAACAGAATAATTATCCCAACGCCAGCACGCTTGCAAAAAAATTGGAAGTCAGCACCAAGACGATACATCGTGATATTCAATTCATGCGTGACCGCTGGAATTTGCCGATCGAATTCGACGCCGCCTACAACGGCTTCAAGTACACCCATTCAGTTGAATCCTTCCCGATGCTGCAGATCGATGAAGGCGAACTCTTCGCGCTTCTCATCGCAGATAAGGCACTCCAAAATTATCGTGGTACAGTTTTTGAAAAACGTCTTACCAGCGTATTTCGTAAGATTGCTGATTCGTTGCCTGATGCGGTCAGCATCCATTTAAACGAGTGGAATGAAGCCTTGAGCTTCAGGCACACCGGCGAATCGGATGTCGAGATAGAAATCTTTGACCGGGTTTGCAAGGCAACCGCCAAGCGCCGCCAGCTCCTGATTCATTATCGTAAACCAAACCAGGAGCCGGAAGCGCGTGTTGTCGATCCGTATCAACTAGCAAACATCAACAATGAATGGTACCTATACGCCTTTGACCACAAGCGTAGAGACATTCGCTGTTTCTTGCCCACTCGAATATTGGAAGTTGAAAACACCGGAAAACTCTTTGATAGGCCAAATACTTTTTCATTGGATAATTATTTAGCTGATTCATTTGGGGTATTTAAAGGGGAAGAATCATATGATATTCGCGTAAGGTTCACTAAACCTGTTGCACCCATTATCCGTGAAAAGAATTGGCACCCAACCCAAGAAATTAATAACTTGAATGATGGCAGTATTGAGCTGCGCCTCCAGTTGAGCCACTTGAGTGACATACAACGCTGGATACTCGGTTGGGGGAGCAGCGCCACAGTCCTGGCTCCAAGAGAGTTGGCTGACGCAATACGCGAAGAAGCCCAGAGAATTGTGGATAACTAAGACGCAAATCCACTTGGCCAAGGGGCCAATTAGCCGGATTATCTACCCACCCTCAATTTTGCGGGCAAAAGGAGGATTTAATGTATCTAAAAAGCCTGAAGGCGATTGGTTTTAAATCGTTTGCGGATAAAACAACCCTGAATTTTGAGCCGGGCATTACGGCTGTCGTGGGACCCAATGGTTGCGGGAAATCTAATATATCCGATGCCATTCGATGGGTGCTAGGCGAACAGTCCGCCAAGGCATTGCGTGGCGGGGAGATGGCCGATGTGATTTTCAGCGGCACCGAAGGAGTTCAAGGACGTAAACCTACCAGCATGGCCGAAGTGTCCATTACCCTCGGTGATATGGATGAGGAGAATCTCAAAGCTGCTGGAGTAGACCTTAGCTTCACTGAACTCACTGTTACGCGTCGAGTCTTCAGGGACGGTGGCAGTGAATATTTCCTCAATGGCGCTTCCTGCCGTCTGCGTGACATTCAGCAGATTTTTATGGGAACTGGCGTCGGACGCAATAGTTACAGCATTATGGCTCAAGGCCAGATAACAAATATCATCAAAAGTAAGCCTAGCGAACGCCGGTCAGTATTTGAGGAGGCCGCTGGCATCATGAAATTTAAGCAACAGAAAAAAGAGGCTATACGAAAACTGGACTACACCGAACAAAACCTGCTGCGACTAGAGGATACTATCAGAGAAGTCAAACGCCAGATTGGATCCCTGCAACGCCAAGCAGGCAAAGCTAGGCGCTACCAGAAGATCATGAGTGAACTCCGTGATCTCGAAACCAAGCTCGCCCGGCATGAGTTTAACATCATCGATGAGGAACTCAGAGAGATTCGCAGGGAATCCGAACTTATCCGTGGGAGCCTGGAAAATCATTCAGCCGACATAATCGAAGAGGAGGCCGCGCTAAAAAAATTACGACAGGTTCTTGCTGAATTGGAGCAACAAATTGCCAACAACCAGCAACTCGCTCTCGAACTAAAATCTGAAGGGGAGCATCACGAAAATCGCATCCAATACAATGAGCAACGCATGGAGGAACTGGAGGCCCAGCATGCTGATGCTGAAAACGATATTATCGGCGCCCAGGAACGCCGCAAACAGGTGGATGCTGAGCTTGAGTGCATCAACCAGCAACTTGCTGATTCCGGCCATACTCTAGAACGCGCCCAGCAAAACGTCGTCGATAAACAAACAGTAATGGAGAGAGCCGAAGCAGCTATTGCTCGCAGCCAAACCGAGCTTTCCCAGTCCAACGAGGAAACCTCCGGCCTCAATAGTCGACTCACCAACTACCGCAATGAACTGAATTCACTTGAGCTTCAAAAACAGGGAAATATAGCTCGACTAGAGAAACTGTCCGCTGAAAAAATCCAACTGGAAGAGGAACGTGCCAAACTCGAGATGAGCCTCGGTGAGTTCGAACGCAGTGTGGAGGATGACTCGCTCCATGTGGAAACTCATCGCGGCACCGTAGAGGAACGCCAGGCACGTCTAGCGGTCATTGGCACAGACCTCTCCGCCACCGAGGATGATCTTGACGGACTTTTACAGCACCAAGCCGAAGCCAAATCACGCAAGGAGGTCCTCAAGCAACTCATTGAGTCCAAGGAAGGATTCGACGCCGGAGCCCAGACCGTGCTTACTCAATTCGACACTGCGATTGGCTCCTTAGCCGACCAAATCCGTGTGCCGGACCAACATGTGCGGGCCATCGAAGCCGCCCTGGGTGTTAATCTCCAGCTGATCATCACAGAACAACCCCAGAGTGCTGGCCAGATGCTCCAGCAACTTGCCCAAGGCGAACAAGGCCGGGCCAGCATTGTTGCCCTTGAACTCCTGCGCCAACGTGGAGGAACCATTCCAGCATCGGACGTTCCTAAAGGCACTATTCACGCCTTAAACGTAGTGGAAACCGACGGGCGCATACAACCGCTTCTCCAAACTCTGCTCGGCCGTACGTTGATTGTGGACAATCTAGATACAGCCGCCCGCCTGTGGCGCATAAGTCCTGGACGGTTTGACTACGTCACACATCAAGGCGAATCACTGAGCCAACTGGGCGTCTATACTGGAGGACAGGATACCGGCAAGGAACACCACTCCGTGCTCGCCCGACGCAACCAGATTGACGAACTTAAAACACAGCTTGCCACGCTCGGCCGACGGATAGACGATGCCAGCCGTACCAAAGGGCAATTACTTGCCGAGCAAACCGAACTTCAAGCGAGCCTGCAAAATGCCCGGGATGAATTAAGTGACCGTGAAGTCGCCATAGCCACTCGCAAGGGGGAGTTTAAGGCCCTCCAAAATTCGCGCCAAGTGATCGAGCAGAAGATCGAGACAGTTGTTTTTGAAGTGCAAAATCTTGCTGAACAGGATGAAAGCGCCAGGGGTAGAGGCATCGAACTGGCCGCGCAAGTTCGCCAGCTAGAGGAACAGGACCGACAGAATCAGGAATCCATTGCCAAACACCAGACATCAATCCACGAACATCGTGAAAAACGGGAAACGGCGCAGGAGGAGCTAACCGAGGCAAAGGTCTCTCTCACAAAAGCAGAGGAACGTGAATCCTCCCTTCAAGACCAAAAGACCCCTATGAAACAACAGCTTGCCGAGTTGCAGCGCACTCTGGAACGCGCTCAGCAAACTTTAAGCGAAAGCGCTGAGCGGAAAGTTCAATTCGAGTCACAGAACGCGGCCTCGCGCAGGGAAATCGAGCGTCTCCGGGTGGATCGCGAAAACGCAGGATCCAAGGCTACTGAACTTATCTTAAATCGCAATCAACAGGCCGCAGGCATTGAGCGGGGTGAAATGGAGCTTTCAGAGAAACGTAACTCACTCACCGAAATGCAGGAACGCAAAGGCGAAATAGAGGTGGAGGTAACCCAGAAACAAATGAAGCAGGAACAACTCATCGAGCGCATTCAGGAAAGATATGAACTAGATCTACGTAAAGAACAAGGAGATGCAACCACCATCAACATTACCACCGACGGCCACACCATCACAGAAACCATTACCGCCGAGGAAACCAACGCCAATAATGGCACTCAAACCGACTGGACCGCAGTCAGCTCACAAGTGAAGGAGATACAGAACAAGATCGACAGCATGGGCCCAGTGAATTTGGTCGCCATAGATGAATATCAGGAAGTGGAGGAACGCTTTACTTTCCTAAACGCGCAGCATGAGGATTTAGTCAACGCCAAGACTGAGCTGGAAGAAGTCATCGCCCGTATCGACAAACAATCACGCGAGATGTTCACTGAAACCTTTGAAAAAGTACGCGCTAATTTCCAGAAAATGTTTCCCGACCTCTTTGGCGGGGGGCGTGCCGATCTCGTGCTTACCGAGGAGGAGGATGTATTGGAAGCCGGTGTGGAAATCGTCGCCTCCCCGCCAGGAAAAAAACTCCATCGAATTGGTCTGCTTTCCGGCGGCGAGCAAACAATGACAGCCGTTTCCCTGCTGTTCTCGCTTTATCAGGTAAAACCAAGCCCATTCTGCGTACTGGACGAACTAGATGCCCCGTTGGATGATGCAAACATTGAGCGATACGTGCAAAAGCTCAAGGAATTCCTCGTGCACTCACAGTTTATAATCATAACCCACAGCAAACGTACTATTGCCTCGGCAAATGTCCTATACGGCGTCACAATGCAGGAGCGTGGAGTAAGCCGAATAGTAAGCGTAAGGTTCGACTCGGCCCATAAAAAGGGCCCTGGTGATGTGAATCGGGAAACCACAAATACCTCTCAAAAGAACGCCAATGAAGAGGTGTTTCTGGCCAAGTAACCGCCTTCCTCTTGCCATCCTCACAACGTCTGCGTAGCGTAGCCAGCGAATGCCAAAAGATATTGAGGAAGTGATTGTAATAGGATCTGGGTGTGCAGGGCTCACTGCTGCTTTGTACACCGCCCGAGCACAACTCAAACCCGTGGTCCTAACAGGTGCGATGCCCGGCGGACTTCTCACCACCACCAGCACTGTGGAAAATTTTCCTGGGTGGCCCAATGGCATAGACGGGACCGAATTAATGATCAACCTCCAGCAACAAGCAGAGCGATTTGGGGCGGAGGTTAGGTTTGGCAGCACGGTAGAATCTGTTGATCTGAGCAAGCGACCGTTCAAACTGACTGTTGATGGAGAGCAGATTGAGACCCAATCACTGATCGTAGCCACCGGAGCAGGGCACCGTCATCTTGGACTGGAGAGCGAAAAATCCCTTGATAAAAAGGGGGTCACTTACTGCGCAACATGTGACGGAGCACTGCCCATGTTCCGAGACCAACCTCTTGTTGTGGTGGGCGGAGGAGACTCTGCCTGCGAGGAAGCAACTTTCCTTACACGGTTTGCCAGCAAGGTTTATCTCGTTCATCGCCGGGATGAACTCAGGGCCTCCAAGGTTATGGCCGAACGCGCCTTGGCTAACGAGAAGATCCAACCGGTCTGGAATTCAGAAATTACTGAGATTTTGGGCGAAACTGAGAATAGAGTCACAGGTATTAGGCTAATGAACAACAAGAACGGCGAGGAATCCTGCATCGAATGCGCGGGGGTTTTTATCGCAATTGGACATGTGCCCAATACGCATGTTTTCCATGGCCAGCTGGACATGGATGAATCTGGCTATATCCTGCGCCGCCATGGCTCTCGAACAAGCGTAGAAGGAGTGTTTGTTGCCGGCGACTGTTCTGACAGCATCTACCGCCAAGCCATCACTGCCGCGGGCATGGGGTGCGCAGCCGCCATTGACGCAGAGCGCCTTCTAGCCAGCCAAAATCATTAAACAATCGCTTTTCGGCTCTTATTCAGTTAGGAAACACGCACCATGACCACGCGCACGGCGCAAATTGACCGCGCCACGGGCGAGACCCGAATCACCCTCAAGCTGAAGATTGACGGCAAAGGCA
>CAZAIZ010000022.1:3785-12058 GCA_964485275.1 uncultured Pedosphaera sp. | reverse complement strand
TGCGCGGGCGAACCCATTTTATTTTCATGGCTGAATTTTTTCCGGACGTAAAAAAAATCGAGTATGAGGGTGCGGATTCCAAAAACCCGCTTTCCTTCAAGCACTACAACGCCACCGAGGAGGTCGAGGGCAAAACAATGCAGGAGCATTTCCGCTTTGGCGTGGCCTACTGGCACACGATGCGCGGTGGCGGCGCAGACCCCTTCGGGCCTGGCACAGCCCTGCGCCCGTGGGAAGGGGCTGATGATGTGGCCAACGCACAAAGCCGGGTACGAGTGTTTTTTGAATTTCTGGAAAAACTTGGTGCCCCCTTCTACTGCTTCCATGACCGCGACGTGGCGCCAGAGGGCGATTCCCTCTCAGAATCCAATGATAATCTTGACGCCGTGGTGTCAGTTCTGAAGGAGGAACAGGAACGCACGGGCCTGCAGCTTTTGTGGGGCACTGCAAATCTCTTTAGCAACCCGCGCTACATGCACGGCGCGGCCACCAGTTGCAATGCCGATGCGTTTGCGTTTGCCGCGGCACAGGTCAAGAAAATGATCGAGGTGACCAAGGAATTGGGTGGTACCAACTATGTTTTCTGGGGCGGGCGCGAAGGCTACCAGAACCTGTGGAACACCGACCTGAAACGTGAGCTCGATCATCTGGCCGCCTTCATGCAAATGGCTATTGATTACGCCAAGCAGATCGGCTTCTCCGGTCAGTTTCTTTTTGAGCCCAAGCCCAAGGAGCCCACCAAGCACCAGTACGATTTCGATGCGGCCGCGTGCATCAACTTCATCCGCGCCAATGGGCTGGAGGACCACATCAAGCTCAACCTGGAAACCAACCATGCAACCTTGGCCGGCCATACCATGGAGCACGAGCTTGAGTACGCCGGCTCTCAGGGTTTCCTAGGGTCGATGGATGCCAACACCGGCGACCTGCTGCTGGGCTGGGATACCGACCAGTTCCCGACTGACATTTATCTCACCACCAAGTGCATGCTCGCCATCCTCAAGCATGGCGGCCTTGCTCCCGGCGGAGTAAACTTCGATGCCAAGGTGCGCCGTGAAAGCCATGAGCCCGTTGATCTTTTCCACGCACATATCGGTGGCATGGACGCCTTTGCGCGCGGACTGAAAATTGCCGCGGCCATCCGGGCCGATGGCCGTCTGGAGAGCTTCGTGAAGGAGCGCTACGGTAGCTGGGATACCGGCATTGGCAAAGATATCGAGAGCGGGCAGGCCACCTTTGAAAGCCTGGATGCCTATATGCTAGACAAGGGCGAGGCGACCTCCAACGCCAGCGGCCGACAGGAATATCTCGAGAACCTCATCAACGAGTTTATTTGAGTTCTCCCTGAAAATGCCAGCATGGCGGGGCGGACGGACTCCGAGGAGATCGGCATTGATTTTATCAATATAAACTCATCCCGAATCAATTAACGGGTGTTCCGACTCCCGTTATATACTTTCTGCAGCTCGTCGGAATAGTGCGCGTTGGGTCCGGCCGGCTGCCATCGCGGGAATGTAAATTGCCGTGGTGGCTTTTTCTTTTAAGTTAAGCTGAGCGTTATGGTCGTCCCTTCTCCATCCACCGATTCCACATGCAGGTGTCCTCCGTGTGCTTCGGCGACTTTTGCCACAATAGTCAGCCCCAGCCCGGCTCCCTTCTCCTTGGAGGTGCTCAACATACCGGTAAAGGCCTGTTTCCTTTGAGCTTCGGTCATCCCCTGCCCGGAATCCTCGAAGGAAACTTCCACCCCCTCACCCTTCCTCCGCGCGGTGAGACGCAAGGTCCCCCCATTTGGCATGGCTTGGGCCCCGTTTAAAATAAGATTGAGGAATGCCTGAGACAGTTGGGTGGCATCGCCTTTAACCGGAGGCACATCGGGATCATCCTCGCGTTCCAGTGTGATGTTATGGTGTTGTAACTTATGGCGCGTGAGCAACACCAAATCATCCAATAGCTCAGGGATTTGGACCAGGCTCATTTGGGGTTCTGCATTACGGGCAAACTTCACGATGTTGTCCACAATTTGATCCAGATGATCCATCTTTTCTCCGAGAACCCGCGCGTCTTCCGCTCGGGGATCCCCTTCCTGAAAATTCATATCCAGTGAGTGAAAGAGCATCTTCATTACCGTCAAGGGATTACGAATTTCATGGGCCACCTCCGCTGCCAACAATCCCAGAGCGCTGAGTTGTTCATTGCGCCGCAACTGTTCCTCAACATCCACGGTCCGCTCATAAAGGCGCGCCTTTTCAATGGCGACCGCTGAAAGCTCGGCCAAGGCATTGAGCGTGCTCATTTCCTCGTTGGAAAAAACATGCAGCATTTCGGTGTACACGCTTAAGGTTCCCAAGCTCTGGCCGTTAAACGCGAGGGGCGCACAAAGCATGGATACCAGCCCTTCGCATCTGGCAATCTCCTGGTTCTGGTATTGAGCCGAGGTTTGTACATTGGGAACCTGCAGGGGTTTTTGCCTGCGGACAACCGACCCCATCAGGCTTTCTGCCACGCTCAATGGCGGACGCTGCTGGTAGGCGGTCCCCGCCCCATATTGGGCACGCACTTCCAGCCACTCCCCTGCTTCATCCAGTAATTGGAGGGAACACATTTTCGCCCGTCCCAATCCCGCCCCTTCGCGGGTAATTACCTCCAGTACATCGTCCAAATTCAACGTGCTATTGATAGTTTGGCCGACGCTGACAAGGGAGCGGAGCAGCTCGGATCGTTGGCGATGTTGTTCGTACTGCCAGGCGTTGAAGATCACCTGGGACGCGAGTCCGGCCAGTTCCTCGAGTAATTCCTGATCGGTTTCCGAAAAAGCCTCCGGGACTTCGGAGTCCACATTCAAAACCGCCCGAACTTCCTCTTCCATAAAAATGGGAACCGCCAGTTCGCTGCGCACGCCCGGCCGGGCCGCCACGTATCTTTCGTCACGTGACACGTCCCCAATCCGGACCGACTCGGCATGCTGTGCCACCCATCCAGTCACCCCCTCACTCAAGCGTAAGGCGGGTAGACTTCCCTCCCCGGACATTCCCTCTGCTGCCTCAACTTCCAGCAGCCCGGTCGTCGGGTTAATTAGAGACAGGGAGCCGCTGGTGGCACCAACCAAGTGAACGGCCTCTTTCACTATCAGTCCCAATACTTCGGCCGGTTCCAGCGTGGAATGAATGGAGCGTGATACCTGATAAAGGCGGCTCTCCTGCTCAGAAGTAAAAGCGCGCGTGCTCACGGTATTCTCCGTAACAAGATTATTCCTATGGCAGCAAATACCAGGTTGGGCAGCCACGCAGCGATTATCGCGGGCAAATGGCCCGCGGTGCCTAAAGCCAGGCCCCAGCGCATCAAGATGAAGTACGTGAAACAAATTCCCACGCTTCCCGCGACTCCCGCCATGACATTGCGCCGCCCGGTAGCAGCTCCAAAAGGCAGGGCAACCAGCACTACCACCAGACAGGTAAAAGGTTGGGCGATGCGCCCGTGAAATTGCGTCAGGATCATCGCTTTTTTGTCCGTGCGCATATCCGGATGGAGTTCCCAATAGGCCAGTATGTCCGCCAAGGAAAGGCGGAGATGTTTTGCCGCTCTGGTCTGATCCAGTTGTGATATTTTTATTTCGGCCTGTAATTGCTCCGGGGATCCGCCCACGTTTTGCCCGGTCAAAATATTGGTTGCGATTACCTGATTAGGCAAATCGTTGGTTGCGGGACGGTAGGTTTTCTTTTCAGCAGAAAAGAAAACCCAGTTGCCATTGGTCCATACTCCGCGGGCGGCATCCACCACCGTACGCACATTGTCGCGCGTCCAATCAACCGAAGGTTGGCGCATTTCCCTGGTAATAGGGTTGTAGCTTTTAATATGCCAGAATTGGCCGAGCGCATCATCGCGGAAATCCAAATTATTCAGCCATTGATCCGCATCCGTGCGCCCTGATTCGACCAGCCGCACTGATTTTGCTGTCGCCTGTGGTGCAACAAATTCGGTCACAGCAAATAAGGCCACGCCCACAAGCAGGGCGACGGCAAACAGTGGCAGGCTTATCCGTGCCAGGCTTATTCCGGCTGCCCGCATCGCTACCAATTCATTGGTTCTGGCTAAATTGGTTAATGAATACAAAAGCGCCAGCAATAATGCGATGGGGAGAACCGTGGCAAGCAGCTCGGGCGTTCGTAAAAGATATAACTTGCCAAGCTGGCCCCACCCCATTCCGCGCTCCTGATACATATTGAGATTACTAAAGAGATCGAAGGCGGTCCAAAAAATCTGGAAGCCCACCAGACTATAAAACAAGGGCACCAGCAACTCGCCCAAGAGATAGCGGTCCAGCAAACGCATTAGATCCAGAGGCTAGCCAGTGAAGGGCTCCGTTTCGAGGCAAAAGGCTCGCCCCGCTCACCAGCTCCCTCTAACCTGTGCCTGTGCGCATCACCAACCTCAACCCTGCCGACACAATTGGAGCCAGTGCCTGGCTGATCGAAACCGGCGGGCACCACATCCTGCTGGATGCAGGGACTGCCCCAGGGGTTGAGGGGCGAGCGGGATTGCCGCTTTACTCTCAAGTCGCGGACATAGATATCGAGGCGGTGGCTATTTCCCACTGTCATCAGGATCACTGCGGATCCCTGCCGGTGGCCCTGAGGCATTTCCCCCGCGCTCGAGCGCTTATGACTGAGCCCAGCTATTTTCTCATCGAACGGGTTCTTCACAACTCCGTCAACGTGATGAAGCGGCAGAAGGTCGAACAAGGCATTGCCGATTACCCGCTCTATCACCATGGGGAAGTGGACGAATTATCCTATTTGTTTCAGGGGTTCAAATATGGAAAAGTGGAGCCGTGGGGAGTGGTCTCACCAAAAACTGCCGGTTCCAGTCCCCCGACAGTATCCTTTCATCATGCAGGACACGTGCTGGGGTCAGCCGGCCTTCGCGTTGCCCACCAAAAGGAGTCTCTCTTCTATACTGGCGATGTATGTTTTCATGATCAAACCCTCTCCCCCAAGGCTGACTTCGAGGGAATATCTGCTGATCTTCTCCTTATGGAATCCACACGGGGCTCCACCGAAACGCCCTCCGGGTTCTCTCGCGAAGCCGAATTAGAGCGCCTCATTCACTCCATCCGTGATGGGCTCAAGGAGGGAGGAGGGGTCCTGGTTCCCGTTTTTGCGCTGGGCCGAACACAGGAGATTCTGGCGGCAATCGCTTTGGCAATGCAGGCAGGCGAATTAAATCGACAGCCGATTTACATCGGGGGCCTGGGAAGAGTGTTTACCGAGATTTATGATCTCGTCTCTCCTCGCGCTCCTTGTCTTCGACCTGACTTGAACCTGCATGAAGCATTGGACTTACAGGTTCTTGAGGCCCGTAAAGTGAACCAGATGAGCTTGAAAGGGAAACTGTTTGTCATCACTGCAGGCATGATGAGTGAACACACCATGTCGCATGAATTGACTGTGCGAATGGCCCCGGAAGGAGCCCATTCCATTCTTTTTGTTGGCTACGCCGCTCCGGACACGCCTGCTGGAGCCCTGCGGGCCGCCCCCCGAGGAATGCCATTTCATTTCAGCCCGAGTGCCGGTCAACTCGTACGTCATTGTCATATGGAAAGCTTCGATCTTTCCGCGCATGCCGGGCGTGAGGAGCTAGTCGATTTTGCCGTAGGCATGGCTCCGCGTACCGTCATCTTGGGCCATGGGGAACCTGAAGCGCGCGACTGGATCGAGGAGGCACTGCGTGACAGACTGCCTCGGCTAAACATCCTTCAACCCGCGCCCGGTGAAACCCTTAAAGTGTAATCTTTTCTTGTTTATATGCGTCTTTGCCTATAGTTAAGGCATTGTCCCATGCGAGTCCCCTCGGGAAAATCAGGCTTTACGCTGGTAGAGACAATGATTGCAGTGACGATATTGTCACTAGTCATTGCGATGGTTTATTCCTGTTGGGCCGCTGTCGTGCGCGCATCTGAGAGTAGCACTGTTGCTACACAAGATGCCCAGCGTGAACGCACTGCAATGCTGACCATCGAGCAAGCCTTGTCTGGCGCTGTGTGGTATGATGACCAAACAGAACCAACGATCGAGCTGGATTCAGTCGGGCACTTCAGCCGTCTAACGATCAATAATTCACGTGTCCCTCCCGGGTTTTTGGGCCCCCGTGAGCTGAAGCAACACCCTCTTCGACGTATTGAATTTGTTTCTGAAGCAAACGAAGAAAGCCAGGCCCAATTGGTGATGTACCAACAGGCGTTTCTGGCACAAAATGACGATGGAAAACTCCACCGTACTGTATTGCTGCCTCGCCTGGAGGAATTTTCCGTAGACTTCAAACAAAGAAGTCCTTTGGCTGAATGGACAAATGAGGTTCGCAGTATAAAAACTATTCCCGCCATGGCCCGCGTATCTCTGGGATCAGCACCGGAATCTCCGCGCACAAAAACAATTCCTGTTGTGGCCAGTTTGGTCAAACACGCCCGCCCGCTCCCTGGATCCGAGCGGATTGTCCGCTTAAATGCATTGCGTCTGGAAAGCGACGGTCTCCCTGACGCCGACTCTAGCGACGATGCACGTGTTGTTTTCATCATCGATAAATCAGCCTCCATGAGCTTTGGCAACCGTCTGGAAATAGCCAAATCTGGAGTTAGTACAACCCTTAACAAAATGGCCGACAGCGGCGATAGCAAGTTTGCAATTTATACGTTCAATAAATCTTCAGATCGTCTAGGGTCAGGCCTGCTCCGCGCATCCAATCAGAACGTTCAGGCTGCCAATGCCTGGCTAAAAACCCAATCCTCCCTTAAGGGTCGACAGACCTTCGGCAATCAGGGCATCATTGATTGTATCCAGAAAATTTTCAGCGATGATGTTAAGCCCACTGAAATCCATTTGGTTGCCGACTCCGGCTTCTTGCGTGACCTAAAATCCAATAACCCCCTGAATGTCCGCGGCGCCTTAAGTGCCTACAACGACAACTTCGCCTCCTTCAACATCTATCTATTGGAAAGTTTTGGCAAAGACCTGGATCGGATTTTAGCAACGTCAACTGGGGCTGAAATGGATAAAATCGTCAGGGAAAACAAGGGCACCATCTACCTGATTAATGGGATTTATTAGCCTTTTTCGGGCTCTGAACCTACTAGCTTGATTATGAAAAAAGTTGCTCTGGTGCTTGCGTTGTCTTCCGTGGGTTTCGCTGTGTATTTCACACAAACTCAGAAGGCTCAGAGCCCTGACGGCAACCGTGCCCCTGAAGTTCTATCCCTAAAGCCCCCGGTCCAATCTCCCGCTCCTGTTTCTGAACAAGTTGTTCAATCCTCAGGAAGCCTGAGCCCGGCCCCTCAGACAATTCCTCCCCAAAAAATGCTAACGCGTTCCAAAGAATCCCCTGTGGAGGCCGCCGTTGAGGCGATCCTTGGAGGGAAGCCTTTTTCTGAGCTGACCCCAAGTGATTTTCAAAAGGTAGAGTATTTGTTTTTTCCCGACGGCAAAGTTTCAAACATCCAAGCGGCATCCAATTGCAAGAACCTCAAAACTTTAAAACTTTCGGATAACAGGGTGCGGGACCTCTATCCCCTTAGTGGGCTGACACAACTTAAGAGCTTGAAGTTGGGCGAAAATAAAATTGATGACCTTCGCCCCCTGTCCGGAATGGAAAATTTGCGCGAGCTCGAACTGAATAATAACAATATCTCCTCTGTTCAGCCTCTTGATGAACTAGCTGATCTGGAGGTTCTGGACCTTAGGGGGAACGATATTAGGGATATCAGCCCCCTGGGCAGGGCCGAGAAACTCATCCATCTCAATTTAGGTGATAACCAAATTCAAAAGGTTGAGCCTTTGGCGAAACTATTACGCCTTCGCAACCTGTCTCTTCAAAACAACCGCATAAAAGATGTCAGCAGCATCGGCCGATTGCCTGCACTGGAAAATTTGGATATCAGCTACAACAGGGGAATATCTCTTCCCAGCTTACAGAGGCTGGGGGGGCTGTCCAAGCTCATGGTCTTTCGTTATACCGGCAACAAGCTGCCCGATATTGAGGTAATCAACCAACTTCCCCAGCTCAAAGAGCTTTATTTGGGCGGCAGCGTTTTCTCTAACATTAGGTCTTTGGCCAAGATGAAACAGCTGGAAAAACTGGGTCTCAGCGACAATCCGCATATTACAGACATAAGCGCCCTGGAGGGCCTTACCAAGTTAACCCTCCTAAACGTTAACAACAACAAGGGGCTGCAAAACATCAATGTTCTGACGGGGCTCACAAACTTAAGGGAGCTGGGGCTT
>CAZAIZ010000022.1:0-3685 GCA_964485275.1 uncultured Pedosphaera sp. | reverse complement strand
GCCTTGGCCAGTTTGAATAAATTGGAATATCTCCACCTGTCAAACAACAACCTGTCAGACTTAAGTCCGCTCTATAAATTGGAGAATATCAGGACTGTTTATCTGGAAAATAATCCCGGCCTCACCAAGGCAAAGATACAAAAACTTCAGATGGCGCTGAACTTGGCATGGGAAAACAAAATTAAACGCTCAAACCCTGGTGTCGACGATGAGGCGTTGCGTGAACTCATTGCCCGCGGGCCCAAGCCTCGAATAGAGTACTCTTTAACTTCGGGAATAAACAGGTGGGGTAGGTCCCGAACCCAACGATGAATCGTTTATGGTGTTTTTGACGTAGTGCCTCCGTGTCGCGGAGCCGCTCTATTCCGTAAAAACCCTCTTAAACTGCATCCATTTGGGTTTTTAGCTCGCTTTTAGTTTGATAAATATCACTTTCATATACTTGTACTAAAGAATTGGGCAGCTTTGCCGAATTAGAGGATATATGCGTAGGCAGGGGTCTCTTTGACAGAACCTCTGCTGCTAAATTAAAACAACGAAAAGTATGAGCTTAAATAACTTTCTATAAATGTCATTATCTATAATATCGGGAGCTTAAAGAAATTGGCCGTGAAAGAATCCATCCAACATGAACTTTTTTGCTTTTAGGATTTTTTTGTTCGTTGCGGCAGTCGGATGTGGTTTGGGGACGATGTCTAATGCTCAAACCAATGCCTTCGGCAAGGTTGTTTGGCCTTTGGGTCAAAGTCCCGGATATATAACCGGAGACGTTACAATAGGTCTGGCAGGGACATGGTGGAACCCAATGAGTGTGGGCGGGACAACAATACCTCCCATAAACCGGAACTATACGACAGGCAGCACGAGACAGGTTCAGATTGTCAAGGCGGGGAATGTTATGACCGTCACAGACAATGGGGTGCTACAGTTTGCCGTGACAAACAATATCATCTCACAAATTAAGGGATTTGGGTTTGGTTCTTGGGAGGCTGGAAATACATTCTGGATAGACGACTTTTCAGTAGGGACCTTTACCGATAATTTCAGCTCCACAAACTCGGGAAATTGGACCCACTCAATCGAGATGGAACCAGTGGGCCCCATCCCACGCCCGCCTAACAATATTACTCAGGCCCTTTGGAACTCGGCGGTTCAGGCTAGTTACTCGCGAATTCAAGGAGGAAGGCTGGAACTAAGGGCCAACACCGTAAGTGGCATGGATTTTGGCAAGACATACGCAAAGCTCAATCGCCCCATCTCTGGTGATTTTACCATGCGTTTTACTTTCGCAAAAACCCAATGGGCCGGGCATACCCATTTTAAATTTAGCACGTCCCCTGGCGGGGCAGGAGTTGGGTCCAACAGGCCTCAAGGTAAATCATATATTACATTGACCCCGGCTTCTGTGGTCCGAATGCTCCACAGATTTAACCCAAATACAGGCCAAATACAGCTAATTGGTCCACCTAAATTTTACACTCATCGTGGTGTTTTTTCCGTTGAAAGACACAACCAGTATGGGAAAAACCGCCTTTTTCTCCGAGGCCAAAGGACGCGTCGATAAAAGTTCGATTTCTCGAATCTTCAGTTTGCCTCCCCATTTGCGGGGTGAAAAATGGTGCGCGGTATTGGGCTCGAACCAATGACCTCCACCGTGTCGAAGTGGTGGTCAATTTCATAAAACTCCCTAAAAACAACACCATTTAAGCATATTTTTAGCTCTTTTTTTGTGAGCTATATATGTCTTTGTTCATCAGCTAATTATAATCAATTTTTTATAATCCAAAATCACTATATTCATCAATTTTTGCTATTTTTTGTTAATTTTCCCTTCAATCTAATCATATTTATATAACTATCTTGCACAAGATAGTTGCTTTTTATTACGGTATTTGCTTTAATTACAGCACTAAGAGGAACTATATAATGAACAACAAAGCCGCCAAAAAAACCTACCTGATGCGATACGAGCCAGCCAAACACGAGGGTGTTTCAAACTGGCGCAACGAGGAGTTTGTTTATCACATTGAAACCGCCGCCAGCGTCGAGGGCGCGTTCTTCTATGCCGCTGATCTGGACAATGACCGCAAGTTGAAGCGGTTTGTGGCCTCGCGTGTGAATGAAGTCATCACAATCGTTGAATAGGAGGAGCCATGCCTAAAAAGACCATCATTAATGCAACTGGCTATGTAAGACGATCCAACGTCAACGAAGACTCTGGATCGTTCGAGAGGCAGGAGAAGGCCATCAGTGAATTTGCCAAGCGTAACGGATACAAGATCGTTGAGGACGGTTTCTATCATGACGGGGGAACAAGTGGCACAACCTCATTAGAAGAGCGTGATGGTATGCTGGCGTTGCTGGAACGCTGCAAGGCAGAAAACATCAAGGTGGCCATTATTCAGGAAAGCGGAAGGCTGGCGCGGCAACTCCTTTGTCAGATGCTGATCATTGATCGCTTCAAAGACGCTGGTATTGAACTCATTGATTGCACGGGTCTCAAGCTCTCTGAAACGGACGATCCGCAGCGAAAGATGGTGATCCAGATTTTGGGGGCGATCAAAGAAATGGACCGCGCTGAAACCATCGCAAAGATGAAGGCTGGCAAAGAGCGCAAGCGTAAGCTAGGTCTGCGTGTGGAAGGACGTGCTCGCTTTGGCGCGGAATCACCAATGGAGGCCAACATCATCAAGCGGATCAGTCAGGTGCGCCGTAGTCATGGTAATGCAAAAGGCAAGCCAGTGAAGTGGGTTAAGGTGACAAGCATCATCAACGATGAAGGTCACCGCAATCGTAAGGGCGATCTTTTCACGGATGCTTATCTCCGCAAGCTGGCGAAAGAAAACGGAATCAAGTAAAAACCTACGCAATCAATGTGAGTAGAGTTTTTCATTTGTTCTCCTGTTTTAAGTAATTGGATTAGGTTTTTTACTTCGTGGGATTGCTGTTGATTATGCACTTAGGCAACGCCTTTTTCAGTTTATCAATCTGTGCCTTGGTAAGGGCGGGGTTTTCTTGTACCTCCATCAACTCTAACTGCGTGAGCTTCTCCAGACCCTTCACATCGGTTAGTTGATTTTTATGGAGGTCCAGCCACGTCAACTTCGTGAGCTTCTCCAGACCTTTCACATCATGAACCCGATGAGCCGGGTTTGGATTGGAACATGTGGATTGGCCCCGGACCCATGCGTGGTTATAGCTCGGTCTTAAGCCCGCGCGGTGTGCACGGTCATTTCCCGCACTGGCGCAATTACAAGGAATATGGTGGAGGCATGGTGTGTGACTGGGGCGCGCACATGATTGATATTGTCCAATGGGGTTTAAACAAGGACAACAGCGGCCCGGTAGCCACGATTCCTGCCAAGGATCCCAAGGCGATGAAGGGTGCGCAGCTGGTTTATGAGGGAGGCATCCACATGATGCATGGAGCGGGTCTGGGCTCGAGCTTTTATGGGACTGATGGCCGCGTGGAATGTCACCGTGGCCGTCTCGGCCTGTGGCTGGGCGACAAGCATGTTGCCGGTAATCAGGGGGGGGAGAAAGTGAATCTGAACCAGGAACTGGACCGGATTGAGGCTGAATACCTGAAGGACGCCAAGGTGAAGCTTTATGATAGCAACAACCACGTTGGCGATTTCCTGAACTCCATGCAGAGTCGCAAAAAACCGATCACCAATGAGATCGT
>CAZAIZ010000021.1:0-12627 GCA_964485275.1 uncultured Pedosphaera sp. | reverse complement strand
ACCTTGTTGCCCTTGGCAACTTCGGCATCAAAGGCCTTGCAGTCCTTGCAGGGCACACACCGAAAGGTAACAAAAAGGGGTTTTCCGGTTCGTTTTGCCTCGGTGACGGCTTTTTGAAAGTCGTTATAGATCCATTGGTTTTGGCCGCGTGCATGTTCATCATTGAGCCGGTCCATGAGGAGTGGGACTGCGGCTTGAAGGGGAAATGCAAGAAGAGATAGAAGTAAAATTGAGGCTTTCATTAAAACAGCCGTATTAATTTTGCCAAACATGGGGGGGCAATAATGTCAAGCTGGGCCATTTTGAGCGACTATAAACTTTCTGTAAGATTATAGTAGCCTGTCTCTTGTATAGTAGCTACATTCACGCCTGACACCACTTTGTTCATTGCTCTAAAGGGGCAATGTCTCCCAACGCAATTGGTGTCCTGTGGCCTAGAGTATTTTATTAATAACAACCTCAACCTATCCTCATAAGAAATCATGATTGAACCAATCCTAGGAATGTCCATCTTTGGTGGCGCTGCGGCTCTGGTAGCCATTGCCATCCTTCTACCAATAGCCGTAATCTTTTTTGGCTTTATTTGTATTAAAAAAATAACCCCCGGGCAGGCGGCTGTTAGAACGGGTATCGGCGGGATGAAGGTAAAGAAGGATTATATTTTTAGAATCCCGGGATTCCAGCAGCTGGATATGATGGATCTTTCAGTGAAAAAACTGGAGGTGATCCGTAAAGGCAAGGATGGGTTGATTTGTCATGATAACATTCGCGCGGATATTGAGGTGGTGTTTTATGTGCGGGTTTTTGATGATATTAGTGCGCACAGGGAAACGGGCAAAGAAGATTACTGGGCCATCAAGGAGGTGGCAACGCAGGTGGGCTGTGAGCGGGCCTCGGAAATTGAACTGCTGAAGCTGCTTTTTGAGGCAAAATTTTCCGAAGCCTTGAAGTCGGCAGGTAAGGCATTGGAGTTCACCGACTTGTACACAGATCGGCTTAAATTTCGCGATAAGATTACTGAAACAATTGGCAAGGACTTGAACGGATACACACTGGAGGACGTGGCGATTGATTATCTGGAGCAGACTCCGCTTGAAGAGCATGATCCATCCAATGTGTTGGATTCTCAGGGGCGTGAAAAGATCATTCGCCTTACTGCAGTCATGGAAGAGGCTGCCAACATGCGCACAAGGCAAAAAGAGGCTGAGATAAATGACCAGGATAAGAAGAATGATCAAGTAGTGAATGATCAGAATCGTGCCGCTGAGATTGAAATTAAGAATCAGGATACCCGTGCTGAAGTGGAAAAACGTGCTTTAGAACAACAGAATGAGGAGGATTTGGCGCAACGTACCCGTGCAGTGGACGAAATAAAGGCATCCGAGGCAGCCTTGGCTGAAAAGGTGGTTCAGAAGTCACGTTCAGATGCAGAGACAGCTCAGATTGAGGCTGATGAGTTAATTAAAGTTCGCAAGGTGAATGAAGATCGTGCGGTGCAGGAGGCACAGGTGGATCTGGAGAAGGATTTATTACGCCTGGAACAGCAGAAAATCCAGGAAGGGCAGCACTTCACAGTGGAACGGGAGAGAACCATCGGAGTGGAGGAACAGGACAAGGAAGCGGCAATTATTGAGCGCTCTCTGGATGTAGCCAAACAAATGGCCGACTTGGAGGCTGCACAAAAGGAAACGGTTGTCCAGAACCAGCTCAAGAAGGATGAGGAAGCCCAGAGGACTGCTCAGCGTGCACGTGAGGTTCTCAATATTGAAGCTCAAGCCCGTGCGGAGGCTGAGCAGAAGAAGGAAATCATTGCTGCAGAAGCTGACTATGATGTGCGCTCGAAAAAAGCGGATGCCGACAAGTACGAGGGTATTACCGCGGCTGAAAAGGATAAGCTGAAGGCCGAGCAAAAGGCTGAAGAGATTCAAATTGAGGCCGATGCCAAGGCGAAGGCCAGTGAGAAACGCAATCACGCCATGCAACAGGAAGCTGAGGGAACGGCAGCCATGCAGTCTGCCGCCGGTTATGCTGAGGCCAATGTGACCAAAGCCAAGGCTGAAGCCAAGACGGTGGATGCTGCTGCTGAAAAGGCACAGGGATTGGCTGAGGCAGAAGTCATACAGGCTCAAGGGCTTGCATCCGGCAAGGCCAAGGCGGCTGAGGGTGAAGGCGATGGTAAGGCCATCGAGGCTAAAGGTTTGGCCGAAGGTAAATCTGTCGAGGCGGTCAAGCTTGCTGAGGCCAAGGGAGCCAAGGAAATGGGACTGGCTGAGGCTCTGGCCAAAACCGAGATGGCCAAGGCGATTGAGAAGTTCAACAAGGCCTCCCAGGAGCACGAGGAATTCCGTCTGGAACTGGACAAGGACAAGGCAGTGGAGCTGGCCGATATTGCGATCAAGAAAGATATCGCAGATGCCCAGGCCCGCGTGGTGGGCGAAGCCCTCAAGAGTGCCAACATCGATCTGGTGGGTGGCGAGCAGGACTTCTTCGACCGTGTCGTGGGCTCGGTAAGTCAGGGTAAGGTGGTCGATCGGTTGGTTGATAGCAGCCAGACCATCACCGACGTGAAGAATACCTTCTTTAACGGGGATCCCGATTACCTGAAGAACAAGTTGGCCGGGTGGATTAAAACCACCGGCCTCAAGTCCGAGGATGTGAAGAATCTCACGATCTCCGCCCTGTTGGCCTCCATGGTTTCCAAGACAGATGACAACTCGCTGCGTGGCCTGATGAAAACGGCCCAGAAGGCGGTGCGCGGCACAGAAGTTGGTGATACCTTGGCCAGCACGATCCTCGGCGATAAGGCCGGGAAATAGATTCAACCCCTCTGTGCCTTGCCCGGGGCTACCCGGGCGGGCCATGGGATCTTGATCCATGGCGGAAGAACCCGACAGCGGAACCCAGGCTGAAGGCGCTCCAGAGGCGCTGGAGGGTGGTGCTTATGATCTCATTAAGCAGCGGCTTAATGATCAGGGGGGGCAGCTGCGCGAGAAGTTGGGCGAACTGGATGCGCGCCGGGCGGAGGTTTTTGGTTCCCGAAAGCTGGAGTTGAAGAAGCAGGATCGTGTCTCCACACAACAAACCTGTGAGCCGCAGGACATGATTCAGCTCGGCCATGACCGGTTTCTCTTTGGGTTCAATGCCGACCTGGGACTCAAGCAAAGAACGGTCCCTGATCTTTTCGCCATCTACAATTTTAATGAGGAGGATCAGAAGTTTACCGAGGGAAGCCTGGAGCTTGTTGAAGATTCCGAGTTTGTGGATTCCATCCAGCAGCTTTACAAGATTTTTCCCGATACCAGGTTTCACCGGTTTTCCATTCTCGGACCGCACCTCTATATGGTTTTTCGGACGGGCAAAAAAGTCGATGACCTTAAGGTGTATCAGTGGCTCTACAAGGATGGTGAGTTGGTTTATGAGAATGATCGGGGTGACAGCAAATACAAGCAGGAGGCTTTCCCCAAGCAATTCAATTTCGAGTGGCGCACACCTTCTCGTAATGCAGTGCGTCACGGGGTGAATCCCCATATCTCGATTGAAGACCGTGTTTTCGTCGAATGTGTGGGCGGTGATTTAACCGTTAAGGTGGAGGACAGCACTGCCACCGGGGAAGGAATCTATTCGGAGGAAGTTAAGGATCGCAACCAGCAGGTGGGCGATGCGGAGATTCAATATGCCATTCAAGGTTCCTTGATTCTCCTGAAGATTAAACCCTTCCGGGAAGAGGAAACCCGGTACTTTATCTTTAATGAGAAACTTCAGGATGTGCACCGTGTGGATTCCTTGGGGCAGGCTTGTGTGATGCTCCCCGAGGAGCATGGATTGATGTTTCCACACGGATATTATCTGGTTACTGGTGAACTGAAGCAGTATGAGGCCGAGGAAGGCAGCATGGTTCTGGAGCGAACTGTGCAGTCTCCGAACGGCGAGGATTTTCTCTATGTTTTCCTTAACCGGATGACGGGGCTTTACGTGCTGATGCCCTACCGCCTGATTGAGCAGGAGGTGAGTGAGCGCATTACCTGCAATGGATTTTCCCTCTTTCCCGATGGCGATATTATAAGTTTTCGGGCCGAGGAGGAAGCGATCAAGCATCATATGATCCAGCTGTGGCAAACCCCGTTTTATGAACCGGGACACGAGCCTGAAAGTGGGGATCGGGAATCATTCCTGTTCCAAGTGGGCAATAAAACCGTGGTTCGTGCCTTGGCTGAATGTAATGAGGTTCTAATCCTGATTCAGAAGGAGTCGCCCTATGCGGATCTTTATGCGGATATGGCCTCCAAGGCGCAGGGAATTCCGGATGCCTTTGCCTGGTTAAAGGATGGAGCTGCCCTCGGGTTGACCGATATCTTAAAAGGGGTTGCCGAGACAGCGGAGAAGGCAATCGCAGAATTTGATAAAGTCAGGCGGCTGCGTCTGGAGGCCAAGGAACGGTCTTCGGAAATTCAGAATCGTGCGAAATCACTCTTTGGCGAGGTGGGCCGGGCTGATTTTCATTCAGTGGATGCCTTTGTGGCAAATCTGGGAGGTTTGCGTAGGCTTCGAGGAGAGATTATCACGCTCAAGGATGAGGTTCGGTTTATTGACAAGACAGAAATGGAAGCGCTGGAAGCCCAGGTGAGAGAGCAGGTGGATGCCTTGTCACAAAAATGTGTGGAATTTCTTCTGCAACCTGAATCTCTCGATCCCTATCGTGAACGTGCCGAGGAACAGCGTGGCAAGGTCGATGGCGTTGCCAAGGTTTCCGATGGCAAGGAGCTGGAGGAGGAAATTACCACCACCGGTTCAGACCTGGAGATGCTCATCGATATTGTCCGGAGTTTATCGATTGATGATACCACCGAGCAGACACGCATTGTAGAGGCGATTACTGCAATTTATCAGGTGGTTAACCAGGTCAAGGAGGCGCTCAAGAACAAGATGCGCTCGCTGATGAGCGCCGAAGGGGCCGCACAGTTTAATGCCCAGATTTTACTCATGAGCCAGACGGCGGTGAACTATCTGGACATGTCTGATTCGCCGGAGAAGTGCGATGAATACTTCAATAATATCCTCAACCAACTCGAGGATTTGGGCGGTGACTTTGCTGATTTCCCGGAGTATATCGATCAACTTGACCAGAAGCGTTCGGAGCTTGAGACGGCCTTCGAGCAGAAACGTCTACAGCTTGAGGAGGCGCGTAACCGCAAGGCCACGGCTCTGGTGACTTCTGCCGAGCGAATGCTCAAGAGTATAGAGCACAAGCTCGGGACATTTGAGGATGTCAACGACATCAACGGTTATATGGCCGGGGACCGGATGATCGATTCACTGCGTGAGCGCGTGCAGGAATTACAGGATTTGGACAAGGCGGGCGAGGCAGAAGGCCTGCTTTCCCAGCTCAAAAGTACGCATGAAGAAGCTGTCCGGCAGCTGAAAGATAAGCAGGAACTTTATGTGGATGGCCAGAATGTCATTCAATTCGGAAAGCACAAATTCGCGGTGAATTCCCAGCCCCTGGACCTCACCATGGTTCGTCGTGGCGAGGACCAGAACTTGCACCTTACCGGCACCCAATATTTTGATGAGATTACCGATGAGGCGTTTTTGGCCACCCGCGAGGTATGGGAGCAACAGGTAATCTCGGAGGATGATGAGATTTATCGTGCAGAATATCTAGCCTATATCCTTTGGCAAAAGCTGGAGAAGGAAGGGATTGAAAAGATGTCCGAGGTGGCCGAATTGTCGACTGAGGACCGTCTTAAGCTGGTTCAGGATTTCATGGGCGATCGGTATTCGGAGGCCTACACCAAGGGGATTCACGACCAGGATGCCGAAAAGATTTTGGAGGCCCTGCTCAATACCCAGTCGGCATTAAAGCTGGCCCGGTACTACCCCCGATCCCGTGCGTGTGCGGCTGTCTTTTGGCACAAGTTTTGTGATGAGGAAGCTCAGAAACTCTGGTTGGCAAAATGTGAGGGCTTTGCCACGCGTAATGAAATCTTCCCGGGCGACCCGACTCAGGCTGATTACATTGCCGGATTGAGTGGGATGGTGACGAAATTCGTGGAGGAAACCGGGTTGTTTCCCATCGAAGATGCCGAGTCAGCGGGTCAATATCTCTTTTATGAGCACGTCAATGGCCGCGATTGGGTGGTGAGCCAGGAAGCCGATGGGTTACTTACCGAGTTCGAGCGGCATTTGGTGAAGAAGGGTAATGAGGCAGATTTCGACAAGGCCCAGAAGCGGCTGAAGGGTGATCCAAATAGTCATTATCAACTGGTCCGCGATTGGGTTAAGGGGTTCCTGTTGGATCGCAACGGGGACAACAAATACCTTGAGGAGGTTGCAGCGCTTATTTTCTGCGGGCATCATCATAAACAGGCTGTGGTAAAGGCTTCCACCGAACAGGTAATTGAAGGCATCCAGGGAGCTCACGATGCAGTTGAGGAAGGCGGCAAGTATCCCTTTGATTATTTGACCTTCCAGGAAAAGCTCGGTGCTTTTGTCCGCGAATCAGTTCCACGGTTTGAGCAATATCAGGAACTCAAACAGAGCCTCATTGATGATGAAAAGGAGGCGCTACGTCTCCATGAGTTTGAGCCGCGGGTGTTGTCGTCCTTTGTGCGCAACCAATTGGTGGATGAGGTGTATCTGCCGATTGTGGGCGATAACCTTGCCAAGCAGATTGGTGCGGCCGGTGATGCCAAGCGTACTGATCTCATGGGTCTGCTTTTACTGATTTCACCACCGGGTTATGGTAAAACTACTCTCATGGAGTATTTGGCCAACCGAATGGGCCTGATCTTCATGAAGATCAATGGTCCGGCGCTGGGGCATGAAGTGACCTCGCTTGATCCGGAAGAAGCCCCCAATGCCGGTGCGCGCGAAGAGGTGAAGAAGCTGAATCTTGCCCTGGAGATGGGCGACAACGTCATGATCTATGTGGATGATATTCAGCACTGTAATCCGGAGTTCCTGCAGAAGTTTATTTCCCTCTGTGATGCGCAGCGTAAGATTGAGGGTGTTTGGCGTGGGCAACCCAAGACCTACGATATGCGCGGTCGTCGTGTGGTGGTTGTCATGGCTGGCAACCCCTATACCGAGAGTGGCGAGAAATTCCGTATCCCGGACATGCTCGCCAACCGTGCCGATACCTACAATCTGGGTGATGATATGAAAGGTCGGGAGCAGGCCTTCGAAGGGAGTTATATAGAGAACTCCATCACCTCCAACCCGGCATTGCAGCCGTTGGCCAAGGCAGCCCAAAAGGATATCCAGGCCTTCATTCGCATGGCAGAAACCGGCCAACGCGAGGGGGTGGAATTGCAGGGCAATTTCTCTGCCAACGAACAGGAGGAAATGCTGACGGTCCTCGGGAAATTAATTGTTCTGCGGGATGTCGTTCTCAAGGTAAATCAGCTGTATATCCAGAGTGCAGGTCAAAATGATGCGGACCGAACCGAGCCGGCCTTCAAGATGCAGGGTTCCTATCGGAACATGAATCGACTGGCCGAGAAGGTTCTGCCGATGATGAATGAGCAGGAGTTGATGGATCTGGTGCTTGATCACTACAAGGGGGAAAGCCAGACATTAACGACCGGAGCAGAAGCCAATTTCCTCAAGTTCAAGGAACTCATCGGAGTGCTGAATGAAGAGGAAGAGGAGCGTTGGGAACATATTAAAGGAACCTTCACCCGTGGCCAATTCCTCGGAGGCGGCGACAAGGATGATCCGGTTGGTAGAGTGGTTAAACAAATCGGCAGCTTGGAGTTTGGAATGAAATCCATCGAAGGCACGCTGAGGGATGAACTTTCCAAGCCGCAAACCACCACGTTGGATTTGGGGGGAATGGATGAGAGACTCGAGGACTTGCGGCAGACTCTGGCAGAAGGCTTGGCCAATCAGCAGGCTCCGGCCCCTGCTTCAGGAGGCCAAGAAGACAGTGTGCCTGCTCCGGTGGCTTCTGATGAGAATCTGGCGGCTATCAGCGGAGCCATTGAGAAGTATCTGGACCACTCCAGTCAGTCTGCATCGTCGTCTGAACAAAACCAGCAGATGATAGCGGAACGTCAGCAGGTCATGATGGAATTTATTCAAAAAAGCAACGCCGACCTGACCCAGGCACTGACCCAGTCACAGGCCGCGCTGCAGGCCCAACAACTGCAAGCGGCCTTGCAACAGGTGGGCAACTTGTTTGCTGATTACCAGATGCGTACCAAGGAATTGCAGGATGATCTTAAAGCTGCGCAGCCGAGTGAGGTGGTTGTCGACTTGAACGCGCAGATGGCACAGAACAGTGATGAGTTGATTAATCAGATTCTTCAACAACTTGATCAGGCACAACAACCGGTTGACCAAGAGGCTCCGCCTTCCACGCCTGAAGAGGCCCCTCCTCCTGCTCAGCCTGAGCAATAAATCCCAGTAAAAATTTAAGCCGGCTGCGATTACACGAAGCCGGCTTTTTGCTGGGTTAATGCCTTTGGGTCTTACGAGGGGGTAAAGGAAACATCCGGGAAATCGATCCACTTATCATCCTCCGGGTCCTTGGAGGCAGGTTCAGGAGCGGGTGCCGATTCAGTTTTTGCAGCGGCCGGGGCCACTTCTTCTGTTTCCGCCGACACTTCCAATGGCTGTGGAGTTACCTTCTCTTCAGCAACCGGTTCAGGCTCGACCTCAATCTCTTCTTCTTCCTCTGTTTTATCGGAGAATACGGAACTAGTGCTCGAAAAAGGAGAGGATCCGCTTGTAAATGAGGAGCTTGAGGTAAAGGAATCTTCTGTGGAAGCTTCGCTAATAGCTACGGGTGCCGAAGTTGCGATGCCCGCCGTTTTATCCTGCCATAGCACGTGGATTGCCGGGACCAATCCCATTTCCAGATGTACCTCGCTGAAAGTGAGGCGACGCAGATGAACCTTGTCCTCCAGTGATTCTGCCTTGAAGAGTGATGTGAGCACCATCTTGATGATTTTGTCATCCTCATGTTGCTTAAGTAGTCGCTCTTTTTTTCGGGTGCTAATCTTTGATTCACGCTTCAGGACGGCCACGACCTTGGGGTTGAAACCCATTTCAAGTTCGACTGCGTGCAGGAGATAGCCGGCTTCTTTAAATACACGTTCTGAATCCTGGATGATTTCCAGGCTTTCCATCATTTTTTCTTCGCTATCAGCCTTGAGATCCTCGACGGTGTTTTCCACATCGGACCGGATGTCACGGATTGTTTCCGCACCTTCCTGAATGAGTGCCTGAATTTCCTCGGCTTTATCCTTGTAGCCTTCGACTCTATTTTTCCATCTCTCTAAAAACTTGGCCATAGCAGTACCTTAAGTTAAGGGTTCATCCTTCAGCGGTTGGGTAAGGGCACTCTACTGGACACCGCGGGTTCAGGAAACCTTTTTCGATTAATATTTCGGGCCTTTTTCGTTGGCGACACGGTGTTCGGTCCCTACAATCCCTCCTGTCCCAACGCACCTGCATTCAGCGGGCTGAAAGTTCAATAATATGAAAGATCACGAGGTAAAAACCCTCCTACAGGCGACGCTGGAAGACTTCCAGCTTTCACGCAAAGAACGCGGTGAAATCCGCGACTTGCTCGACGAAATCCGTGGGGACGAACAAAAACGTGCGTTGTATCGAAGCATGGCCTTTGATGCTGCTCGTGATGCGTTGGCAAAGGCCGATGCGGGGCAGCGTTT
This sequence comes from uncultured Pedosphaera sp., assembly GCA_964485275.1. Taxonomy (GTDB): domain Bacteria; phylum Verrucomicrobiota; class Verrucomicrobiia; order Limisphaerales; family UBA1100; genus UBA1100. The sequence goes on along the minus strand of CAZAIZ010000021.1, from coordinate 2,950 downwards.
CCAGACACTGGAATGGCTGGAGGATACCGTGAAGGCACTATACCCCACCGAGAATCTGCCCGGGGCAGGGAAGGCTGAAGCCGCAGCTGCATTCTTTAGTCCGGACGATAATTGTGCCGGTAAGATTATAGATCTCTTCGCTCAGGCTCGATCCACGGTGGATGTCTGTGTCTTTACCATTACTGACAACCGCATTGCTGAAGCCTTGGAAAAGGCACACCGACGCCGGGTGCAGATTCGGGTGATCAGTGATGATGAAAAATCCATGGATGCCGGTTCAGATATAGACCGCTTTGAACGGTTTGGAATTCCTGTACGCGTTGACCGGTCTGAGCACCACATGCATCACAAGTTTGCCATTTTTGATAAAAGCAAACTTTTGACTGGCAGCTATAACTGGACCCGTTCAGCTGCTCTCAATAACGAGGAAAATTTTCTCATCACAACTGATGGAGGACTTCTCAAGGCCTTCACCCGCGAGTTCGATAAGTTATGGCGTGATTTCAGTTGATTCATGAGTAAGCCCCGCCATCAACCGCGCAGCGAGACTGACCTCAAGCTGAGGCTGCGGTTGCCGACTGATGGCTCAGTTGATCTGGACAAATTGCGCGCCGCACTGGAAGCGCGCCTGCAAAAGTCGGCCGCCCCGGAAATTATAGAGGTTCCAGAGCCTGAAGTGGTGATTCCCGATCCTGAGCCGGAGGTGGTATTGCCTGAGCTGCAGCCGGAGGCTCCGCGCCAGCCTTTAGGATTCAAGGTTTGGCTTAATACCAGTGCTCCGACTCACATCCTTATCTTCTCGGGTATGTTGGCCGCAATTGTCGGTTCGGTTTATTTTGGATTGGCAATTATAGGTGATAGCAAGGTGCCCTCACTTTTGGGGTGGGTTTTCTGGGGCAGCCTTCTCACTTCTGCCGTGGCATTTGGGGTTGTATATTTTCGTCAACTTGCGAAGGAGGATTCCCTTGCCTCGCGTGGTTGGGGGTGGATGCAAAACAATCAGAAAAGGGCGGGTATTACCGCTTTGGTTTGTATCGGCATGGTTGTGGTTGTGTTTTTGGGGCTTACGGTATGGCAAACGCCCTCCAGCGATCCTCCTTCACCGATCGCAAAGAATAAGACCGATCCGCCCAAAACAAAAGGAACGGAGAAGCCGATACCACCAGCACCCAAGGCCAAGCCATTTAAACCTGCAGAAGGTTATGCGGGCAGGTTGGGAATGGTTTGCGGGGCGTTTGGATTAATGGGGTTGGGTTTATTTCAACTGGTCCGAACCAAAAAGAAACGTTTCCCGGATGACGAGTCTCTTCAGTCCGGGGCAAAAGAGGGCTATATTGATTTTGCGCGTGGATTTCGGGCTTTTGTTGCCTTGCAAGGCGGTATTTTTTTGGTGGCTGCGGTAGTCGGCGCATTGATATTGGTTTGGGATACCAGGAGATGGGGATTCGAGGTGGTCGGCCAGTCAGGTTATCTGTATTACTCAGTTTGGACTCTTATTCCGTGGATGTCATTGGGCATGGTCCTGGCGACACCGTTGGTGATGGCTTTGGGCATGGCTGGTTTGGATTTGATGCCGACCCTAGACCGGAAAGTGGAGCCTTCGACTGGAGGTTCTGCAACCATGCGTTTTTTACTACGTAAACTATGGCACATTGTTTTTGTGGGTTTTGTGTTTGGGGCGTTTGTGTCTGTATCTAAAGTGGATCCGATTCAAAGTTGGTTTCATCTATGGGTGAAATGGTCACTGGTAGCTGGATTGATTGCTGGGATGTTGTGGGTTCGGAAGGCCGGGAAACAAGTAGACCGGCCAAGGCCTCTTGGTCACAAACCTTTCGCGATCACCTCCGTGTTGATGTTTAACCTGCCCTTAATATTTGTGCTTTCGGGAGTTGGCGTGGTTCTGGTATCACTGATGTTCGGGGTGAATTGGTTGCACTTATGGTGGATGATTCCAATTTCCTTTGCCTTGGCATTATTGCTAGTTGCAGTTGTCAAGTCGGCACCAGAACTAATGGTGCAAGGGCTTGGGTTTTTGATGGGGGCAGCACTGCTAGGTGGGCTGGTCGATTTGTTTTGGGATTTGGAAGGTGCTTTTTGGCTTGCCTTCGGTACGGTTTCTTTTCTTTTGATATTAGGTACGGCAAGTCGTCCTTTTCCGGTCATTGATGGAAAGGTCAATACTATGTGGATATTGAATCCTCCTGACAAGAAGGATGAATACCGGAAGGTTATTCAGCCAGACCGGAATGGGGTTCAGATACGTTGGGGCAGCTTGGTCGGTGTGGTAACGGTTATGATTATGCTGCTGATCTCTTCAGGTATTTTCATTTGGAATGGGCTGGGTGCTGAGAATCAATTGAAATCCAACCGAGGCAATAAACTGAAGACTACATGGTGGATTGAAATTAGCGAAGAGCCCAATCAAGTGGAGACAGAAGAACGGGAGGCTCCAGTTCGTTAATTAAGTAATTTGGATTGCTCTCCTGAACCGATATGTGTTTGTAGTCCTATCTTAAGCTTGTTTTTAAGGGGTTTTTCAGGGACCTTCAGTAGGTGGAGTCCGGGTGGATGAACAAGTATTTCACAATAGTCTTGTTGCTCATATTTGAAGTGGCATCGAATGCGGCAACGGTGAGTCAGCACGATGCTATTCCTGTTCTTCTTCGGCGTTGTGTGATGTGTCACGGGCAGGACGCGAATGAAGGTGGACTGGACCTTCGCACCAAGTCTTCGATGATCAAGGGAAAGGCCTTTGTTTCTGGCAAGCCAGAAGAGAGCTCGATGATTAGAAGGATCGTATCACGCCAGTGCCCTCCCGATAACACCATTAGCATGGCGGGAATTGAACGCATGAGCGAACAGGAACTGCGCGTTCTACGCGAATGGATCGCTGCTGGTGCGCCTGAAGTGAAGCAGAAGCTTGAGCCCATCAAGGCCGATCCCGCCGCGC
>CAZAIZ010000020.1:0-12630 GCA_964485275.1 uncultured Pedosphaera sp. | reverse complement strand
AGTTAGTTACTAACACTGCTAACACCTGTTAACAACCGTTTTTTTATGTTTTTAACTGCCTAGCAATGGGAGACTACATTGATATAAAATCGGTTTTCGCATAGGTTCCCCCCTTGTTGTCATGGAAACGCTCCTCATTGCGCTGCTGTCGGGAATCGGGTTTCTTGCCGCCTACCACACCTATGGCCGTTGGTTAGGTAGTAAGATATTTAAACTCTCCGCAGATGCCGTTTGCCCGAGTGAACGTCTGGAGGATGGTGTGGACTATGTGCCTACCAGTAAATCGGTCGTTTTCGGGCATCATTTCACCTCAATAGCAGGGACAGGCCCGATAGTCGGTCCGGCTATAGCCATCATGTGGGGCTGGGTGCCGGCGTTACTATGGGTGGTGCTTGGGTCCATTTTTATTGGAGCTGTTCACGACTTTGGAGCTCTGGTGGTGAGCCTTCGCAATAATGGACAAACCGTTGGAGATATTGCCGGGCGCCTACTCAATAAGCGCGTTCGTTTACTCTTTCTATTCACTCTTTTTATGGCGCTTACTGTAGTTTTGGCCATCTTTGGTTTGGTAATAGCCGCAGTGTTCAAGCAATACCCTGCCGCCATTTTTCCGTGTGCGATTCAGATTCCAATCGCCGTGGTGATCGGTGTTTTACTCCATCGCAAAGGGGTTGGGTTGCTCGTCCCTTCTCTTTTGGCTTTGGCTCTCATGTATCTCACTGTCATATTTGGAGACAGCGGAGTCCTTGCTGACCTCAATGCCACACTTGCTGCATGGCCGATTTGGATCTGGGTGGTCGTACTTCTTGGTTATTCCTATGTAGCCTCGGTCTTGCCGGTGTGGACGCTTTTACAGCCGCGTGATTTTATCAACTCCCTCCAGCTTATCTCTGCCCTTGCCCTCATTATGCTCGGCCTTTTTGCAGCTGCGATGACTGGCGGCGAAGGCAAGCAGGCCCTGACCATGGTTGCACCCGCATGGGATTTTAGCCCGAAGAATGCCCCTGTTATTTTTCCATTCCTCTTTATCACAATCGCCTGTGGCGCGTGCAGCGGGTTTCACTGCCTTGTCTCTAGCGGTACCAGCAGTAAGCAATTAAAAAGTGAAACCGATGCGCGCTTCGTCGGTTACGGCAGTATGCTTACAGAAGGATTCCTTGCCACGCTCGTTATCGTTGCCTGTGGTGCCGGTCTCGGTCTTGGGCTGATGAAGGATGGCCAAATACTCACCGGCCAAGCTGCCTGGACCGCGCAATACGGCGACTGGACTGCTGCTGGGGCCTTGGCAGCCAAGGTCGGGGCGTTTGTGCAAGGCTCCGCAAATTTTCTGCAATCCCTTGGCATAGCTCCACCCATAGCCATTGCGCTGATGGGAGTGCTGGTTGCCTCCTTTGCCGGCACCACACTGGACACCGCTTGTCGGTTGCAGCGTTACGTGGTGCAGGAACTTGCAGCGACATTGGGAGGAAAACCCGGGGAGAAAGAGGCGGGTCCGGTTGCGCTGTTTGCATTACTACAAAACAAACACGGGGCCACGGTTTTTGCGGTGTTTATTGCCGCCGCGATGGCGGCAATTCCTCAAGGCGGAGCCGAGTGGAGTCTGGCTAATGCCGGCAAAGGTGGACTCACTCTTTGGCCACTCTTTGGCGCGACGAATCAATTGCTCGCCGGCCTGTCGTTTCTGGTGATCACTTTTTATCTGTGGCGTCGTGGGAGGGCAATCTGGTTTCTGGCGATCCCAATGGTATTTATGCTCATCATGCCGATGTGGGCGATGTTGCATCAATTATTTGTTTCCCCTGGTTGGCTGAAGGCCGGGCAGATCAATTATTTACTGGGAGGAATCGGGTTGGCTACCATTGCCTTGGAGGTCTGGATGATTGTTGAAGCACTCAAAATTTTCCCCAAGGCTAAAGGTGTCTTAGAGGAGGGGGCCGTGGAACAATCGCCTGAAGGCAAACCCGCTGAGGCATAATATGGTGCCGAGACGTATTGGCCTTTTTGGAGGATCTTTTGATCCGGTGCACTCGGCTCACGTGATGATGGCCCGTGCGGCACTGGATGAATTGCAGTTGGACCGACTGTTTGTTATCCCTGCTTCCCGTTCACCGTTTAAGCCCGAACAACCACCGGCGCTGGACGAGGACCGTTTGGCTATGCTGGAGTTGGCTTTTGAGGAACTGGAGGGCTGCGAGATTGACCGGTTGGAACTTGAACGTAAAGGAGTTTCCTATGCCATTGATACGGTTCGGGATTTTATAGGGCGTTTTCCAGAGGCTGAGTTGTTTTATCTGATTGGAAACGATCACGTGCCGACATTGACGCAATGGCGTGAGGCTGAAGCTCTTGCCCAAATACTCACCTTTGTGGTAGTTCCTCGGTCTGGAGCGGATGCACATAAATTTCCAGATTCTTTTCGCGGTAGATATTTGGAAGCCGAGCTCATGGATATTTCCTCCAGCAACATTCGCGCACGACTGCGATCAAGAGAAACGGTCGATCATTTGGTGCCTCCCGCGGTGGCAAAAATACTGAGTAATAAGCGGGTCTATCTATAGGAACATGCAGGGACGAGAACTGGCAAAGTTGTGTCGCAGGTATGCTGAGGACAAGAAAGCCGAAGAGGTGGTTATTCTTGATGTGCGTAAGGTGTCAAGTGTGACCGATTTTTTTGTTATTGCTTCAGCAACAAGTGAGCCTCATGTGCGGGCGGTGTGGAATGAGATCGTTGACAATCTGAAACAGAAGCATGGAGTGATGGCAACCAAGCCAGAGGGGGTCCGGTTCAATAATTGGGTGGTGATTGATTATTTCGATGTGATTGTTCACGTGATGCACAAAGATATTCGTTGCAAGTATGATCTGGAAGGGTTGTGGAACGATGCGTCGGTGGTAAAAGCCCAGCCGATTAGCTAGTTTTCCTCAGTTTCTTCAGGGTTTGTGGCCATTTTCCAGCAGAGAATATAGTTTGCCAGCAGGCTTACGAGGACCAGCAGATTGCCCACTTGCGAGATTCCATGTAGCTGACCGAATGCTTTTGATGCAGCTTCCTTCTCTCCCTCAGTCGCCTGCAGTCCAAAATAGGCGGCATATTTCAACTGAAATAGAGCATCCATTTTGGGAGTCAGGAAGAGGGCTCCTATCCCAAGTAATAGAATGATGAAAAACAGTAAGCGTGCCAGATGTTTTTGATAGCTGAGGAGTTTGGATTTCCAGCTTATAAACAAACTAATTATGGCAATGGATGCACAGGCTATTTGGAAGGCTGTGAACTTGCCAATCATGAATCTTGCGACGATACCGTTCTCAGGCTTGGGCAGGATGATTTCCAGCTCTGAGCTGAAAACGGCCGGTCCAGCAATAAAGGTAAAAAAAGAAGCCCCGCCCAACCAGACCGCCGCATTCAGAGCTGCAATCAATTGGATGACTTTTTTTGGGTCAACACGCTTTGGTTTCACTGGGTTTCTCCGGCTCCGCGTCCTTGTCTTCAATCGATTCCTGAAGCGGCGAGGAGTGGTACTGCACTCGTGCGGCAACGAGTGCCCCATATAAAATAATCAGCCATGTGAAATACACAGCCAGCATAAATACAGGCAAAAGCCCCAGACTGCCACCGTAGGTTTTGGCGTAGAGATTGTTTTTCATCAGGATGTGCGAGACATACATTGCACTAAGTAAATGGTTTAGTTGCCATAAGGTGCCGGCAACTAGGCCTCCCCAAACCGCTGCGCTCCATGAGACCACCATGTTCGGGATAAGTTTATAGAGGAAGGTGAGTCCGGCCATTGCCAGCAGCAATGGGACCAGTGTGGTGAACACACTGCCCAGTTCTCTGAGCTGATTGCTCAATTCGTCGAAATAACCGCCGTGAGTAAGGGCAAATGCTAAAATGATACAGCCCGGGCCCAATACCAAGGGGAGGGAAAACTTAAGGATTTGGGAGTACCACACGCGTGACCTGCGGATGCTGAAGAGATCATTAAAAGTATCCTCCAGTTGCATGACCACCAGCAGGCCAAGATAGACAAAGACCATGGCTGAAAGGATTCCGGTTTTGTCCGGTCGAATTTGGCTGGCTAGATTATTAATGAAGTTGATGATGTTTTCACCGAGGTTGGTTCGAATTTCCTCAATTTTTTCTCGCACCGCCGGATCCTCCTGATTTGTAGAAGCGGGCAGGACACTTACAATAACCTTACTCACAAACTTTTGGACCGACTCCGATTTATCGTTGGTTGCTGCTGCGGTGATGGCTGTTGCCAGTGCCAGAACAGGGACCAGTGCCAGGAGGGAATTGAATGCCAGTGCGGCTGCGCGCATGTAACAGCGTTCCTCATCAAACTTGCGATAGGCAAGCAGGACGAAGCGTGCCACGCGCATCCAGCGTTTGGGGAGGACTTCCCGGCTTTCCTTGTCGCGAACCCTCTTGAGATCTTCACGGAAGATCTTCCACGGGTTGGGAATATGGGGTAGAGGGTTTTCCACGGACAGGAGATTTATAGCAAAAAAAGAGCCTTACGACAATTTTGGATCCCTGGATCCATCCAGTTTGAGTTTGTAAAACAGTCTATTTTCTGGTCTACTCTTCGGCCGGATGGCGGGCAAGGAGGCTCCTGAGAGGGAATCAACCAAGGGAGGCGCCAACGAGGTTCTGGGTATCGGCCTGTTTGCTTTGGCTATACTGTTCCTGTTGGCCCTATTTTCGTATGACAAGGGCGATCTGTTGTTTAATGGCACGGAGGTCAATGATCCTCGTCATAACCTTGCAGGTATCTTTGGTGCATGGTTGGCACAGGGGTGTTTTTTAGCCTTGGGAGTTTCAGCCTATCTTCTACCTCCTTTGACTCTGGTTTTTGCGTTCGGATTCCTTGTTAATAAACTGGAAGGACTGCGTATGCGTTGGCCTTGGGCTCTGGCAATGATTCTGGCTGGGGCAGCTGGTTTAAGTCTGTATCCGAGTCTTTTCGGGGGAATTGCTGCTCAGCTGAACACGGTTGATGCAGGGGGTTACATTGGGATGCTGCTTAACAAGGCAATCTTTCAGCACGTGGGCACCGCGGGGGCAACCGTGATTCTTCTTGCGATCTACGCGGTAAGCTTGCTCTACATCACTAATTTCCATTTAAAGGATTGGTTAAAGGAAGCATGGCAACGATGGAAACTGCGCCGCATAGATCAGACGCAGCCATTGGCGGAGGAAGAGGTGGAGCTTTCCAAGAAAGAGAATGAATTAGCTCAACGAGTGAAAGAGCTTCAGGAATTGCAGCGCAAACTTGAGGTGACCCAAACGCAGGTGGAACAGACCGCGTTAGCGGCTGAAGAAACTGTGGCGGCAGTGCAGGAAGATCCGCGCATTATTGATCTCAGCCAGCCGGGGTCCCGCCAGCCGGGGCGAGAGAGCCAAGCTGTGGATGAAGCTGATGAGCAAGAGGAGCCAGCAGATAAGTCCAAGCGTCAATTAGCGGCGATCATGTTCACCGATATTGCCGGTTACAGCCGGATGGCTAATCATGACGAAAAAGCTGCCCTGAAGCTTATTAAAAAACAACGTCGCTTGCTAAAGCCGCTTGTTAAAAAATTTGATGGCGAATGGCTCAAGGAAATTGGCGACGGTTTGCTTCTGAGTTTTGATAGTTCCATTAACGCTGTAGATTGCGCCATTGCCATTCAGGAGAAACTACGTGGTGAACCGCATCTGGATCTACGGATTGGCTTGCATCAGGGGGACATTGTCCGTGATGGAAAGGATGTTTTGGGTGATGGAGTTAATATTGCCTCAAGGATTGAGCCTTATGCTCCTATTGGAGGGGTCGCCCTATCAGAAAAAATCCAGCAGGATCTCATTAGTCAGCCGGAGTATGACGTGCAACTTCTCGGAGAGTTCGCCCTTGAAGGAGTAGATCAGCGGGTGGAGGTGTACACGCTTAATACCAATTCCGAAGAATTGGAGGAAACCCAGCTAATAGAACCTGAAGAAACAGTGTTGGCAGGAGACATGGCGGAGAGTGATGAGCCAGATCCTTCTGAAAGATTGGAAGAGAACTTTGATGTTGCTCCTGCTACAGCTGAAGAAGTCCTAGGCGTTTCAGGTCAGGACATTGACGAGGGCACCGAGTCTTCGGTGCATATTGCCGAGCCCGTTTCCAGCACCGGTCCTTTACAGCAACCCAAAGCGCGCAAGCCCAAGGCCACGCGCGTTGATCGTGGTCCATTGATTGAGAATTACAACCTCCCGCCAGCTGATTTTTTACAGGCTCCGGAATATAATGTGACTCCAATAGATTCCACTGAAGAGCTTAAGGCACAGGCTATTACCATTCAAAAAACTCTCAATCAATTTGGAGTGGAGGTCACTCTTGGGGACATTACCAAGGGACCGACTATTACCCGCTTTGAGCTGCACCCGGCCCCAGGTGTGAAGATGGAAAAGATTACGGCATACGCCAACAACATTACTGCCGCCTTGGAGGCCGAGCGTATTAACATTCTTGCTCCGGTTCCAGGTAAGAGCACGGTGGGAGTGGAAGTGCCTAATCGGGTGAAGACAAAGGTCATCATGCGTGACTTGCTTGAGAGTGATGAATGGAAGAAAAGTAAGGCAAAGATCCCAGTAGCGTTGGGTAAAGATGTATATGGAAAGCCAATGATCGCCGATTTGGCGGAAATGCCCCACCTGTTGATAGCCGGTGCAACAGGAGCAGGTAAGAGTGTGTGTATGAACAGTATAATTGCCTCCCTTCTCTACAAGTTTTCGCCTGATGAATTACGATTGGTAATGATCGATCCCAAGGTGGTGGAGCTGCAGATGTATAACAAGTTGCCGCATCTGGTCGTTCCGGTGGTGACCGATCCCAAGAAGGTGATCCTTGCGTTACGCTGGGTGGTGCAGGAGATGGAAAAGCGCTATAAGATTTTTGCGCAGGAAAATGTAAAAAATGTGCACGCGTTCAATAAGCGTTCACCTAGCAAGCCTAAACCAGAAACTGAGCCCGAGTTGCCGCTTTTTGGCAGTGGAAGTGATCGGGTGGAACCGGGATCTGAAGGGTTTGCCGTGGAGGTTGACGAGGAGATTGCCGTGCCACGTGAGGAGGAGCTCGAAATCCCCGATAAGCTGAGTTATATCGTTGTGGTTATTGATGAATTGGCTGACCTGATGCTGACCGCTCCAGCTGATGTGGAGAATGCTATTGCTAGAATTACCCAGATGGCTCGCGCGGCCGGTATTCACTGCATTGTGGCCACCCAGCGCCCCAGCGTGAAGGTGATTACTGGTGTCATCAAAGCCAATATCCCCTCGCGTATTGCCTTCCAGGTGGCATCCAAGATCGATAGCCGCGTGATTCTCGATGAGATGGGAGCGGAGAAGCTGCTCGGGAAAGGGGATATGCTTTATCAGCCTCCGGGGGCTCCCAAACCCATTCGAGCTCAAGGCCCGTTGGTGGAGGATCGTGAAATTGAGAAGATCGTCAACTTTATTGCCGAGCAGGGGAAACCAAGCTACGAGCTGGAAATTCATAAGCAGCTCTCCAAGCCCACTGCAGTACTCGATGCTGCCCCAAGTGATGAGGAGGAGGAACTCATTCAGCAATGCATTGAAGTGATCCGCAGTGAGCAAAAGGCCAGTGTTTCAAAGCTGCAGCGTCGCCTTCGCCTTGGGTATAATCGGGCCGCACGTTTGATGGATGAACTGGAGGATCGCGGTATTGTTGGTCCTGCTCAAGGTAATGAACCACGCGAGATTTTAATTGATCTGGATGGGACGGGGGCTGACGGACGGGGCCAAGCAGTCCACGCGGTGGTGTAATTTCCTTTGCCGGCACGGGGTAAAGGCGTAGATTGGTCCCAATGGCCGAATTGCCGAACATTCAACGCACCTACAAGGTTTGGGCGGCCGATGATGTGGTGTATGGGCCGATTGATTTTCCCCTGCTTTCCCAGTGGGTTCGGGAGGTGAGGGTAACTCGTGAAAACTGGATTTACACCGAACAAACTGAAAGCTGGTCCCGCGCGGCCGATTTGCCGGAGCTCGGCCTCCATTTCGAGGAAGCTGAAGAGATTCTCAAGCCGGGCACCATTCTTGGGGGCGCGGATCCCCTGATTCCGGGAGTGCCAGTGGGGACGCTTCAAGAGGTGGAGGCATTCAAGAATATGACAGATCGTCAAAGAGGTCGATTTGCTCAATGTCTGGAAGTGCAGAAGTTCTCAAAATTTGAAACATTGGTCAAAGAAGGTGATCCCAGTGGTGCCATGTATATTATTTTGGAGGGAGTTGCAAGGGTGCGCAAAATGATTGGTGGCCGTGAAGATATTTTGGCAACACTGAGTGCGGGCGAAATGTTTGGAGAGATGTCCCTGTTTGATGCCCAGAAGCGCTCGGCTGACGTTGTGGCTAATAGTGAGGGAGTGCTACTGCGCCTTAGTGAGGATGTGATGCAGGAAATGGTCGATAAACAGGCAGAAGTGGTGGTGCCTTTTCTGGTGGAAGTAGCGAAGAAACTAGCTGATCGCATTCGTGCGGATAATGAACGTCATAAAAAAGATGCGATTCTTAGGCAGTCACACCACTAGGTTCAAACTTCGATTAAGTCACCGTCATCGAGGAAAGTATGCGGCAGGTTGCCGAGGATCGATTTGGCCTGAGTTTTCAGTTCATCGATTTTTTTGCGATACGGCCGGGAGAGGTGCATGAAAGCCACTCGTCCGATTTCCTTGTCTGCCAAGTAAGTAAATAATTTCTTCGGCTCAACATGAGCCAGCTCACAAACCAGCAGGTCAACCGGCTGGGTGAGGATGAGTTCAAGGTCTGTGAGGGCCCCGATATCCGCACTATGGGCCACACGTGCTTCCTTTGATTCGAGAAGAAAACTAAAAGCTTCATATTTGGCAGGATACTTTTTCGCAAAGTGTTCCTTCAATTGATCCAAATGCGAGGTGGGATAAGGGGTTATGCGTATACCGGACACTTCAAAGGGTTTACCAGCCTCAAGGGCGGTAAAATTCAGTTCACTGGGCATGAGTTCTTCAAAGATGTAAGCTGCATCAAGCATTTTGCGAATCGGTTTCAGTCCTTCTTCAGGCATGTGTACAGTGAGGGGCTTGGTGCGTTGATCGAGCCAGAAGCCTTGCATGAGCATAAAAAAACCACCCACATGATCACAATGGAGGTGGCTTAGAAGTAGGCCATCCAGATCGTCGGGTTTAACCTCGGCCGAACGCAGGCTACGGCCTACTGGTTCACCACAGTCAATAAGCAGGGTGGAGTTTTCTAGGCGATAAAGGAACGCCGAATGGCCGCGCTGGTCGCTGGTCCATCCGTCGTTGGTGCCGAGTGCATGCAGGCTGGTCTTGCTCATTGGCTCTTGGTGAGATTAGCCGAACTACTCCCAATTTGTAAACGATTCATGCGCCGGCTGTTCACAACTTGGGTGGAATAACTTTTGATCGGCAGCGGCACGGTTCATTTTAAGTTCTGCACGTGGCATCTATAGGTGATCAATTGAGGCAGGCTCGAGAATCACAAGGACTTTCGGTTGCTGAGGTGGTAGACCAGACCAAGCTGATGACGGATCAAATTCACGCGTTGGAAGCTGGTGATTGGGGGGCTTTTGCGGCCCCAGTTTATATGCGCGGGTTTGTGCGCAATTATGCGGATTTGTTAAAGCTGGATGTAGAGGAGATAATGAAGGGACTTGAGTCTGAACTTGGCCAAGCCACTTCTGAGTCTGCTGGTGAAGCCGGAGATGTTCCGCTTCGAGCTGGTCTTCTGGACGGAGTGATGCTGCATTTTTCCGGAGTGAAATGGCGGGCAGTCATTCCCGTTTTTTTTGTCGTTGGACTGGCGGTGGTGGGGTATTTTGGGGCTGAGGAGTGGCGCAAGTACAAGAGTAGCGATCCTCTTGAAGCCTTGGGCTCAGGGCTGAACGAAGAGTCACTGGTTACTTCTGCCGATCAACTTCCAGTTGAATTGCCAGAATCAGGGACTGTGCGTTCGCAGTGAACTTGATTATCGTTTCGCTTCGCGTACGCTATCCGGTCTGTGTCCAAAGTTATCCAAAAGAAGCCTGAGACCACTTCGCCTCCTCGAGTGGGAATGGTTTCGCTTGGGTGTGTGAAAAATCTAGCGGATGCCGAGGTGATGCTCGGTTCCTTGATAGCTGATGGAATAGAGATTACCAATGAGCCGGCCGAGGCAGACGCATTGATCGTTAATACTTGTTCGTTCATCAATTCCGCCCAGGAGGAGAGTGTGGATGCTATCCTTGAATCCTCTGAATTGCGAGCGGTACAGAGTCCTGGTCAGGCACTCATTGTTTCCGGTTGTCTACCCCAACGCTTTCGTAAGGAGTTGCCCAAGCTTATGCCGGAGGTGGACGCTTTTATGGGGGTGGACCAAGTTGCAGAGGTTTCGCGTATTGTTCGGGAAGCGATTGCCCGCCGCTCTCAAAAGTCCGATAACCGCCAAGCTCAGCATGTCAACAAAAAGACTGACATAGCACCGTTGGCAGAAATTACTTCGCGGCCAGGGTATGTTCCAGATATTCAAACCCCGCGGTTTCGCCTTACTCCACCCCATTTTGCTTATGTGAAAATTGCCGAGGGATGCAATCACCCCTGTAGTTTCTGTATTATTCCGCGCATGCGAGGTAGTCATCGCAGTCGACAACAGGCCGATATTGTCGCAGAAGCCAAGGAACTCATTGCTCAAGGAGTTAAGGAATTGAACCTCGTTTCACAGGATTCCACCTATTACGGTATGGATTTGGCTCCAGATCATCGACGTGGGAATTCTTCACCTGGGAAATTTGCCGTCGCCAATTCGAGTTTATCACCGGATGCCTCTACTCTGTGTTCGCTCCTGCGCGAGTTAAACCAGATTCCAGGTGATTTTTGGATTCGCTTACTTTACACGCACCCGGCTCATTGGACTGATGGGTTGATACAAACGATTGCTGAATGCCCAAAGGTTGCGCGTTATATAGACATGCCTTTGCAGCACATTCACGATATTATGCTAGAACGTATGCGTCGTGAAACTGATGGGCAATATATCCGTGATCTCATTACCCGCATTCGTGAAGGCATCCCAGGTATCTCAATCCGTACGACATTTATCGTTGGTTTCCCTGGCGAAACCAACAAACGTTTTGAAGTATTGTTGGACTTTATTCGCGATACCAAATTCGAACGCCTCGGAGTGTTTTCCTATTCGAAGGAAGAAGGAACCCGTGCTGGTGGCATGCACGGGCAAGTTTCTACTAAAGTGAAGGAGGCGCGCAGTGCTCAGGCGATGGGCGAGCAAAGGAAAATCTCACGATCGATGGGCAAGGCGGCACAGAATAAGGAATTGAAGGTGATTGCCGAGAAAATGGCAACCGATAAGCTCCTTCAAGGAGCTGATGTTCGCTCTTGGGAATACGGATTGGACCGTGAAGGAAATCGCAAGATGCCAAAGCTTTCGGCTGGTCAATATACCGTTGCTCGGGGTGAGTCGGACGCTCCGGATATTGACGGGAGAGTATATGTGCGAGGGGCATTGCCTCTGGGTGATTTCTCTTGGGTGCGCGTGATTGGCCACACAGACTATGATTTAATTGCAGAACCAGTATAGATGAATTTACCAAACAAGCTTACGACGTCACGCTTCTTTATCACGATAGTGTTTGTGGTGGTGATACTTTGGGATTCTCTACCATACAATACCTCTTGGGCGGCGCTGTTGTTTTTTATTGGTGGAATGACCGATATTTTGGACGGGCACCTTGCGCGTAAGCAAGGGCTCCAAACTGATTTCGGGACGTTGATGGACCCTCTGGCTGATAAAATACTGGTTTGTGCAGGTTTTATTTTGTTGGTAGGGATGAAGATGAATCCACAAACCCAATTAGGAGATTACCAGTTGCCGGAAGCTTTGGCTGCGCCAGGCAGGGAATTATTAATGCCCGCTTGGATGGTGATTGTGATTGTTGCGCGTGAATTGGCAATTACCGGCCTGCGACTTTTGGCGGCTAATAAACAGGTGGTATTACCGGCTGAGAATATTGGTAAAAGAAAAACAAATCTCCAGTTTGTTGCCATTATTTCCATGCTGATAATAATCAGCTACCCTGGATGGGGCGAGGGCTGGATTAATTTTTTCGGGTTTGAGGTTCTTGGATGGCCATGGAGCATCTGGTTCACCTTTATCGCGACTTGGGGGGCAGTGGGACTGACACTGGTGTCGGGCGTTCATTATCTTTGGGTTAATCGTGACCTGTATCTGAAGGATATGTAGGGCCATGGATCGATTCATTCTCCTGTTTGCCCGTGGTGGTGGATTGGGCCTTGCACCCAAAGCTCCGGGAACGGTTGGGACATTGGGTGGATATCCTCTTACATTGCTTTTATTGGTGCCGGGCAGTTTTTGGGTGTATTTGACTGGCTGCATTCTGCTGGTGCCATTTTCTGCATGGATTTGTGGGGAAGCGGAGCGCATTTTGGATAGTGAGGATCCTGGTGAGGTGGTCTTGGACGAAATTATAGCTGTTCCCATTTGCTACCTCGGTGTGTTCGGACTCATGACTTTCCAAGGAGAGGGTATGCCGGATTTGAGTTCGCTTTTTGACTATAAACTGTGGTGGGCTTGGGCACTGG
>CAZAIZ010000019.1:0-13130 GCA_964485275.1 uncultured Pedosphaera sp. | reverse complement strand
ACTCATCCGGGCAAGACGACTCATCCGGGCAAGACGACTCATCCGGGCAAGACGACTCATCCGGGCAAGACGATTCGTCCGAAGGAAACAGTAGCACTAACAAGCCGGAGCCAAATACCGAATAAGACCTTCATAAACTTATGCCCGTCCGTATTTACGAAATAGCCAAAAATCTCGGTATTCAGAGCAAAGATGTTCTGGCTAAGGCCAAGGAACTGAATATTTCCAATGCCAAGGTCGCCTCCAGTTCGCTGGATAAAATCACCGCCGAATACCTTCAAGAGCAACTTTCGAAAGATCTAAAACCTGAGGAAACAAATGCAAACTCCAATACCGAGGTTGCGGAAGAAAAACCTCCTGTAGAGCCAGCCCTCAGCGGGCCTGTCCTCATCGTCGCCAATGAGGAAGAAGAATCCGATGAGCCCCTAGCTGAGAAAGAGGAATCAACAGAGGACACCCAACCCAACAAAGGACAAGTTGAGACTGAACCAGAACCAACTGGGCCAGCTCAAGATTCAGGTCCAAAAGTAGGGCAACAGGTTGGGTTCATTGATTTGGGAAACTTGCCAGTACGGCGTGAACCCAAAAGACGAGAAAAAAAGAATGAACAAGGTAAATCGCCGGCTGGGACCAAACCATCAGCGCAAAAGCCCGGGAACCCTTCGATCCCACGTTTTACGGCAAAACCAGATGCTCCCACGATAACTCTCAAGCCTCCGATCATGGTGCGTGAGCTGGCTGAAGCCATTAACCGAAAACCTTTTCAACTGATTGCCGACCTTATGCAGCTGGGAGTGTTCGCCAATGTAAATCAGGCAATTGACGAACCAACTGCCCAACAACTATGTGCTAAACACGAGTTTAAATTTGAGGCAAAAAAACGTCAACGCGATGCCTCTGCTCCGGCACCGGTACAGGAGAAAACCCTGGAGTTGGATACTGATGATGAGGAAAAGGACCTTAAGCCCCGACCTCCAGTCGTAGCGGTAATGGGGCACGTCGATCACGGCAAAACCACCCTGCTAGATGCAATCCGAAAAGCCGATGTGGTATCAGGAGAAGCAGGTGGCATCACCCAGCACATAGGCGCCTATTCCATTGATGTCCCTCACCCGGAAGACAAAAAGCGTCTGGAGCCCATTACATTTTTAGACACGCCTGGACATGCCGCCTTCAGCGCCATGCGTGCCAGAGGGGCCAATGTTACCGACATGATTGTTCTGGTGGTTGCAGCAAACGATGGTGTAATGCCTCAAACAATCGAGTCGGTCAGCCACGCCAAGGAATCCGGTGCCACAATTATCGTTGCAGTCAACAAGTGTGATTTACCCGCGGCCAACCCATCACGGCCCAGAGAGCAACTTGCCGAACACGGGCTCAGCCCTGAAGACTGGGGAGGGGACACCCTCTTCGTCGATATATCTGCGGTGAAAGGAGATGGCATTGATGGACTGCTCGACGCGATATTGCTCCAAGCCGAACTCCTGGAATTGAAGGCAAACCCTGACCGACGCGCGATGGGCAATGTCATTGAATCAGGAATGGAGCAAGGTGGGCCAACAGCCACAGTTCTTGTTCGTAAAGGCACCCTCAATGTGGGAGATGTCGTAATTTGCGGGCAGTATTTCGGAAAAGCCCGAGCACTGATCAATGAGGAGGGCAAACGCATGAAATCTGCAGGCCCTTCCTATGCAGTAAAATTGCTCGGCCTTAACGGCGTTCCCGAAGCGGGCGATGAATTCAATTCTGTCGACAACGAAAAGGCAGCCCGTGATCTTGCTGAAGACCGAGGAACCGCGGCTCACAAGGAAAAACTAGAAGGACGAGCTGAGGGAGTCACTTTGGAGAATCTCTTTGACCAAATTGATGCTACAAGCGCGAAGGTGCTAAAAATAATTGTTAAAGCTGATACTCAAGGATCGGTTGAGGCAATCGTGGAGTCACTGAGCAAAATCGAATCAGAGAAAGTCACTTTGGAAGTCATCCACCATGCCGTAGGAACGGTCACTGAAAGTGATGTCCATCTCGCTGCTGGATCTCAAGCGGTCATTCTCGGCTTTCATACACGTGTAGACAAAACCGCTCCGGATGCCGCAAAACAACACGGCGTTCAGATCAAACAGTACAAAATTATCTATGAACTGATTGACGAAGTAAGAGATGCCATGGCCGGACTTCTTGAGCCAATAGAAAAAATCGTCGTGGTCGGCACCGCCGAAGTCCGCCAACTCTTTCCGCTTAGTAAAGGAGGCAATGTTGCCGGCTGCATGGTTACCGATGGACACATCAAGCGGGGAAACGTTCGTGTTATGCGAGGAGACAAGGAACTTTTCAATGGCCCAATTCACACATTACGACGCTTCAAGGATAATGTTGATGTCGTTAGATCGGGCATGGATTGCGGTATCCGCGTTGATGGATATGATGAATATGAAGAGGGCGACCTTATTCAAGCTGTCACTACAGAGCAAATAGCAGCCACATTGTAATAAGATTCAAACCCCATGCCTTCTCTCCGCCATGAACGCGTTCGAGAACTGCTTAAACGAACGATTGGGGATATCCTCAGGCGTGAACTAAGCTCAGGAAAATGCGGTCTGGTATGCGTAAATGATGTCGGCGTAGCCAACGACCTCCATTCGGCCACCATATTCGTGAGTATTCTTGGAAGTAAAAGCCAGCAAGATGCTGCCTCCAAACAACTTAAGCACGATCGTTCTCGTTTTCAGTATATGCTTGGGCAGGAGGTAGTCCTTAAATACACGCCTCGAATTAAATTTCAAATAAATGATGCAATTGCTGAAGGAGACCGGGTTCTCACGCTACTCGATGAACTGGAGAAAAATGAGGAGGATGCCAAGTGAAAAAACGCCTCAAAGTCGTGGATCAAATCATCCAAGAATTAAAAGCCGCTAAGACTGTGGCTATTGGAGGTCATATGCGACCCGACGGAGACTGCATCGGGAGCGAACTGGCCGTTGCCTATGCCTTAGCTCAGCTTGGCAAAAAAGTAACTGTCTTCAACCAAGATAAGATGCCGGAAAAACTTGCTTTTCTAGATCCGAAAAAAATACTGAGTGGCCCAAAAAAAACAAAACATTACGACTGCGTGGTGGTGACCGACTGCGCCACTTACGAAAGATTGGGAGCCGTGTGCGGAGCAATCGGGAAGCGAGGAAAGTTGATTAATATTGATCATCATGCGTCCAATTCACGTTACGGAGACATCAACTGGATCGATTCCAATTCTGCCAGTAGCGGCGAACTGATTTTTCGCCTAATTAAGCAGGCTGACTGGCCCATCACTCCATTGATTGCAGACTGCCTCTTTACCGCAATCAGCACGGATACCGGCAGCTTTCAATATGCCACTACTCGACCCTCCACATATCACACCGCTGCCGAACTGGTAACCAAAGGTGCCAACCTCGCGAGAATTTGCGAAGAGGTATACCAGAGCTATCCCCTCTCTAGGGTTAAACTGCAAAAACACCTGTACAACAGCTTCAAGCTTATCGCGGGAAAACAAATAGCATATTTTTGGATACGCCATTCCGACTATAACAAAGCAGGAGCCATCCCTGATGAAAGTGAAGGCCTTATTGACCACATTCGAGATATTCAAGGGGTAAAAGTTGCGTGTCTTTTCGAGGAAATCGAACCGGAAATTACACGCATAAGCCTGCGCTCAAAACTACCCGAATTGGATGTTTCAACTATAGCTGTCTCTTATGGAGGTGGAGGCCATCAATCGGCTGCCGGAGCACGAATCCCTGGCAAGCAACAAAACACCCAGCGCCAGATACTTTCCTCCATAAAAAAAGCTTTGGCAGCCGTAAAAAATAAAGAATAAATGGCCCGACCTATCCGACAAGAAGCCGATCTACATGGTGCATTACTCATAGATAAGCCAGCAGGTCCCACTTCGCATGACATTGTCGATATTATTCGTGGACAATACGGAATCAAAAAGGTCGGCCATTGCGGCACACTTGACCCAGCCGCAACTGGGCTTCTAATTCTACTACTCGGAAAAGCCACTAAACTTTCGCAAAAACTGACCGCCGGCCACAAGATGTACGAAGGCTCGATGGAGTTCGGAGTAACTACCGATAGCTATGATGCACAGGGTCTTATCACTAGCAAAACTGACATTCCCTCCTTGGATCGCATCAAACTCAATACCGTTGCCAAAGAGTTTATAGGTGATATCCAACAAAAACCACCCATGGTATCCGCAGTAAAAAAGGATGGCGTTCCACTATACAAATTGGCACGCAAGGGAAAAACCATCAAAAGGGAGGCCAAACCGGTACATATTTTTTTCTTTGAGTTTTCCGACTATACGCACCCGGTAGGAAAATTCCGTGCACACTGCTCAAAGGGAACCTATGTACGCAGCCTTGCCCATGAGCTTGGAGAAAAACTGACATGTGGAGCCCATTTACGAACACTTCATCGCACCAACTCAGGAGACTTCGATGTAAAGGACGCTATCTCATTGGAGAAACTCGTCGAACTACCTGATGAGATGCTGACAGCCCGGGTTATTTCCCTATTGGAACTCTCACATATATTGAAGCCGAAATGAGGGTTCTCGATGACGCTCGACATTTGCAACCGGTTAACGGCCGGGTCAGCTGCGCTATTGGTATGTTCGACGGTGTTCACCTAGGCCATCAACAGGTGATCCGACAAGCCGTTTCAGATGCACATCAACTTGAGGCAACTTCGCTTTGTGTCACTTTCGATAAACACCCTGCTAAAGTCACGGCTCCTGAACATGCCCCACTGCAAATTCACACTCTTGAACAAAAGCTATCTGCCTTTGAGTCTCTTGGCATTGAGGCCACCCTCATTCTCCCCTTTGATGAGGCCATGAGCCAAATCTCCGGCGAAGATTTTATCCATGGGCTTGCGATCGATCTTGAACGAATCTGCTCCATCTGCGTCGGTGCCAGCTTTGTCTTCGGTCACGATCGATCTGGAGACGTAAAGCTACTCCAACAACTAGGACAAGATCTCAACTTCATTACGCATAGTTTAGCGAATGTATCGCTCGATGGGCAAACAGTCAGCAGTACGCGTATTAGGGAAGCGATCAGCACTGGGCAACTTGACGCTGCGGGGCAAATGCTCGGCCGCGAATACGGTCTTTGCGGCATTATCGTACAAGGCAACCAACGAGGCCGGCAATTAGGCTTCCCCACTGCAAATCTGGACATTATAGCCCTCTGCACTCCTCCTCGTGGAGTATATGCCGCCCATGCAGAGATAAACGGACAATCCCACCGAGCTGCAGTTAACATCGGCCTGCGTCCAACTATAAAAGATCCTCACCCTACCCTCCATGTAGAAGCCCATTTTCTCGACTTTGAAGAGGATGTTTACGGGCAAACCTGCACTTTGAATTTTGTCGGAAAATTACGAGAGGAACAGGATTTTGAATCAATGGATGACCTTAAGGAACAAGTCGAAAAAGATGTAATACAGGCACGATATATCTTCACTCAGCTTTAATGTCCTGCTACTTTCACCGCATGCCCAACAAAGTCTACGAGTACAATGGCTGTGGCACCTGCCGTAAAGCACTCAAATGGCTCGAAAAAAATGAGGCGGATTACAAATCGATCCCCATTCGCGAAACACCACCCAATAAAGCCGAATTACGACGTATGCTTAAGTTTTACGGCGGGAATATCCGCAAGATTTTCAACACATCTGGTGCCGATTACAAAAAACTGAACCTAAAAGACAATCTACCCAAACTCTCAGAAGCCCAGCTAATCGACATGCTCAATACCAATGGCAATCTGGTAAAACGCCCTTTTCTCATCAATAAAGAAGGCGGACGTGTTGGCTTTAAGGAGGAGGAATGGTCTGATTTTTTCGGCCTTTAGCCTCGGAGCCTTAACGGTTACCCTCCCGGCATGAATCGGGACGAAATAGAGGCGACCAATCAACAGGTAATTGAAGCGGGTGCGTTTGTACGCCCTCTTCTGGATGAGGTTGGCAAAGTTATTGTTGGGCAGTCTTACCTGATGGAAAGACTGGTGATCAGCCTGCTTGCCAATGGCCACGTGTTGCTGGAAGGCGTGCCGGGGCTGGCCAAAACTCTGGCCATCAAAACCTTGTCTGACACAATCAGTGTCGAATTTTCCAGAATTCAATTTACTCCGGACATGCTCCCTGCCGATGTCACCGGAACGCAAATATACAATCCCCAATCAGGCGAATTCACCACGCGCCAAGGACCGGTATTTGCCAACCTTGTACTTGCTGATGAAATCAACCGGGCCCCGGCCAAGGTTCAGAGTGCTCTCCTAGAGGCGATGCAGGAAAAACAGGTTACCATCGGCGAAACTACCTATCATCTCCCCGCTCCCTTCCTCGTCCTAGCCACTGAAAACCCGATTGAGCAGGAAGGCACCTACCCTTTACCTGAAGCACAGGTGGACCGTTTCATGCTGAAGGTCGTTATCGATTACCCCGAATGGGACGAAGAACGGCGTATCCTTGATGACTGGGCCAAAACCGAAGGTCTGCCTGAAGCCTCCCAGGTGGTTACAACCGAACAAATCCTTGCCGCCCGCAAGGTGGTCGACACCATCTATGTTGACGACAAGGTGAAGGATTACATCGTCAATCTGGTATGTGCCACACGTGATCCCGAGAAATACAAGATTCCGGCCAAAGATCTGATTGATCTGGGAGCCTCCCCCCGGGCCACTATCTTCCTTACTCTCGCTGCCAAATCCCACGCCTTCGTACAAGGCCGCGGGTATGTAACCCCCCAGGATGTAAAGTGCATTGCCATGGATGTGTTACGACATCGTGTGCACATCTCTTATGAGGCAGAAGCCCGTGAAAAAAGCAGTGAAGAAGTTGTGCAAATGCTATTAGATCACCTCCCGGTCCCCTAAATATCCATGAACCTGCCCGAACTTCAAGCCAAGGTGCGGCAGATTGAAATCCGTACCCGCCGGTTGGTCAGTGACTTGATGATTGGCCAATACCAAAGCGTCTTTAAGGGGCAAGGCATGGACTTTGACGATATCCGTGAATATCAACCAGGCGACGAGGTTCGGCACATCGACTGGAATGTTACAGCCCGTCTCAATCAACCGTTTATCAAACAATATATCGAGGAACGCGAACTCACCATCATGCTGGTGGTCGATCTCAGTGCCTCAGGCAGTTTTGGCAGTGGCGAACAAACCAAACGTGAGCTGGCTGCAGAAGTGGCTGCCGTGCTCGCCTTTGCTGCCCAACGAAACAATGACAAGGTCGGCCTCACGCTCTTTACCGAGCGCGTGGAAAAATATGTCGCGCCAGCCAAGGGCAACCGGCACGTTCTACGGTTAGTACGCGATATTCTTGAACACATGCCTGGTCACAGAGGAGGCGATATGCACCATGCCCTGCAACACCTGCAAAAGACCTTTCGCAGACGCGCTGTCATGGTGGTCCTTTCAGACTTTCTTGATCCCCTTCCAGTATCGGCACTCCAACAGGCCCAGCGCCGACACGACGTAATTGCCATTCAAATCACCGACCCTCATGAGGAGACCCTCCCAACATTGGGCCGAATCACCATGGAAGATGCCGAAACAGGAGAAGTCGGCGAAGTAACACTTCGCAACGAAGAGGAGCTTTCCGCATTTAGCCATCACCAAGCCCATGCACAGGAAGAACTGGAACAACAATTATGTGGTATCGGCATCGATCACATTCGCCTACGAACCAATGAACCTTACGTGCCAGGACTATCAAAATTCTTCCGAACCCGCCTCGAGCGGCAACGACGCGTATGAACGACTCCAACAAGCTCGAACTCCTTGAGATCAAACCCCCCTTGGAATTGGAAAATGGCGATGGCTCAAGCACGATGTGGTGGCTCTTGGTTGTATTGCTTATTGGAGGCGCGGCCCTGCTTTTCTGGGCCCTGCACAAGCCAGCCCAACCCACCGCCAGACCCAAGCCCGATGAGGTAGCTCGGCGAAAACTGCGGGAAGCGTGGGCACTTTTGGGCACCCCTGTTTTGTTTATTGAAGCAACCGCCGACATCCTGCGCGTGTATCTGGAAGAACGCTTCAACGCACAGGCACCTGAGAGGACCACGGAGGAATTTCTGAGTGAGCTCCAGAGCATGCCACAAATGACAGGAAAACAAAAAGAATTGCTCTCCCAATTCCTGAGATACTGTGACTTTCCAAAATTTGCCCGACTGGACCCGACTGAAGAGGAATGCCGTCAACTCCATGCTGCGGCAGTCAAAATAGTAAATGAAACAGCCCCTACTCTTCCCGGCAGCATACCTCCCAGAATTGAGCCACCTAAAATTAACCCATGAATAGCTTCACCTTTGCTGAACCAGCATGGCTGTGGCTGCTGCTTTTGCTGCCACTGGCTGGCTGGCTTAAGGGAGCCTCGGGCACTCCTCCCGCCGTAATTTACTCCTCTTTGGCACTAGTGCGACGTTTCCAGAAAATAGCTCCCCAGAAAGCCGGGCGTTTTCTTTGGTTGTTACGTTGGCTTGCTGTAGCGGGCTTCATCTTGGCTCTGGCAAGACCACAGTGGGGTGAAGGCAAACAACGTATCCGAGCCAGCGGAATTGATATCGTCGTATCCATGGATTTATCTGATAGTATGCTGGCTGAAGATTTTGAACGTTTTGGGCGGGATGCAAATCGTTTGGATGTCAGCAAGGAGGTGCTCGAAGAATTTATCAACGGCCGACCCAGTGACCGGATTGGCCTCATTGCTTTTTCTGGAAAGGCTTATATTGCCAGCCCCCCCACCCTGAACCATTCTTTCCTGCTGGAAAATCTCGACCGTTTTACGACTGAAACGGTTCCTGAGGAGGGAACTGCCATTGGTTCAGGAATCAGCGCAGCCATCAACCGGCTGCGAGAAATCAGGGATTCGGAAAGCCGAATCGTGATCCTAATGACCGATGGCGAGGAAAACACAGGCAAAATCAAGGGACATGAAGCCGCCACCGCCGCTGCAGCCATCGGAATAAAGATCTATACCATCGGCATCGGAAAGGACGGAACCATGCTGTATTTGCCAGACCAATTCGGCTTGAAACGGCCGGTGCAACTCGTGGGCATTGATGAGGACAGTTTACGGGAAATAGCCGTTAAAACAGGCGGTAAATATTTTCGGGCAGAAAGCGCTGAAGCATTGCGTGCCGTCTACAAAGAGATAGATCAACTGGAAAAAACTGAACGAGAGGAACAACGTTATCTTCAGTACCACGACCTTTTCCGTACATTTCTCGGTATTAGCTTGGGGCTACTGGTATTGGATCTAATATTGAATTATACTCTTCTAAGGAAACTACCGTGAACTGGGGATATCCAAGCTATATTTATCTGGCGATTCTGCTGGCCCTATTAGTGCTGTCAGGAAGTGTGATCGCATGGTTTCAACGGGAGCGAATGCTGGCTCTTTTTGTCAGCAAGGAACGAGTCAAAAAACTGACTGCCCATATGCCCACTTGGGAATACTGGACCCGTTGCACGTTTGTTGTTGGTGCTGTGGTTCTAGGATGTCTGGCTTTAGCTTCACCCCGGTGGGGGTATGTGTTGGAAAAATCAAACGCCACTTCATTGGACATCCTGATCGCGGTGGACACTTCCCGCAGCATGCTTGCTGAGGATCTCGCGCCCAACCGGATGAAACGTACACAACTGGCCATCCAGGAACTATTGGAACTGGGCCAAGGCGACCGCTTCGGGCTCATTCCATTTGCCGGATCGGCTTTTTTGCAATGCCCTCTGACTGTCGACCAGGAGGCCCTTCGCCAACATGTCAATCTTGTCAATGTGGACCTGATTCCTGAGGGCGGCACCAACCTTGGCGAAGCCATGAAAACAGCTGTGGAGTCCTTCAGTAAGCATGAGGAGGAAAGCCATAAGGTTCTCGTGCTTTTTTCAGATGGAGAAGATCACGACCCCAATGCTCTTGCCATCGCCGAGGAGGCAGCCGACAAAGGAATGCGGATTTTTACTATTGGCGCTGGGACTCCTGAAGGAGAATTAATCCCAGTCAATTACTGTCCCAGCTGCGAATCTGGCAATACCCCAAAACGAAACCGTTGCCGAATCTGCAACACCTACCTTTCACCCCGTCAGCAATTCATGAGGGATAAAGAAGGCAAGGCTGTTCGTAGCCAGCTTAACGAATCCATGCTGGAGGATATTGCCGAGACGACCGGTGGCTTTTATCTACAATTGTCAGGAACACGCACAATGGAGGTCTTGTACAAAAATGGGCTCGCACCATTGCCAAAATCAGAGAATAATAGCGCCATGGTGAGGCGCCAAAAAGAACGTTACCAGTGGCCGCTAGCTGGAGCGGTTGGTTTGCTGCTGCTGGAAATGTTCTGGCCTCGAGGCCGAAGAACACGCCAGAAACCTGCGGTGCCGGTTTTGGCCCTTATATTATTAACCTTCTCAACTGAAGGAGCCACCTTAAAGCAAGCTCAGGAGAACTATCAACGAGGCGAATACGCACTGGCCCAAAAGGATTACGAGGAACTTCTCAGGTTCAATCCGGGCGATCCCAAACTCCATTACAATGCGGGAACAGCAGCTTATCAATCAGGCAAACATAACGAGGCTGCCAAGCACTTCCGGAGCTCCCTGCGGACCAGCGATCTAAGCCTGCAACACCGCGCCTTCTATAACTTGGGCAATACCCACTACCGACTGGGAGTACAGATGCAACGCCCTGAAGATCAGATTCCTGTATGGGAAGAGGCCGCAGGGCATTTCGAAGCAGCCAGTGAACTAAACCCGCAGGACAATTCTTCCAAGCGAAACTTCCAGTTTGTTCGCAACAAGATCGAAGAAGCCAAACGTAAACTCGAACAGCTATCTGACGAGGTTCCCTTGGATGGCGTAACCCGCTTTAAAAACCAAGAAGACAAAAAATTTGCGCTGCGAATTTTCCCTCCAGATCGTGAACTCATCCCTGAAAGACCCTACTGGCGCATGTTTGCCTTGGACCATTATGCTCATGGAGTAGCCAAGGTATCTGATTCGTTACGTGCCCAAGCCCAGATTGTTACCAATCCTCCAACTGAATACGGCGGACGTAAGCCTGCCCAAGACATTAATCCAGGCCAATGGCGCTTCAGATTTGAACCGCTTTTTAGTGAATTCCTCCCATTAAACGGCCCCTTTGCAAATGCACATGTGGAGGAGAATTCCTGGAAATACAACCCTGTCGTCCTTCAGGCGAAGCTCAAGAGTGTACCTACACATGCTGTCAACTATATGGTAAGTGATCCCACCGGCAACGGCCGGCTTGCTGCCAGCACTATGGATGCCCCACTACGGCCCGAGAAGGAGAACGATTTTACCGTGGAACGTGAGGAAATCTACCCTTTCACTACCCTAGCACTAAATCTGAAGACCACCGAGATAAGCCAACTGTTAAGTGCTCTGGGTAACTTCACCGGGGACAAGCAATTACCCTTAGATGAGTTCAATGAAAAATGTATCGAATGGCTC
Source organism: uncultured Pedosphaera sp. (assembly GCA_964485275.1). Taxonomy (GTDB): domain Bacteria; phylum Verrucomicrobiota; class Verrucomicrobiia; order Limisphaerales; family UBA1100; genus UBA1100. The sequence continues at coordinate 1,605 of CAZAIZ010000019.1, read as the reverse complement.
CATAAACGTCACAAATATACCCGACAAACCCAAATTCCGGAGGATAAACAAAACGATCCGGTCGTCCGATGGATGATTTCTGAGGAACCAGGTCACTGCGAATATTTTGCCTATAGCTACGTGCTGCTTGCCCGTTCGGCAGGATTCCCGGCGCGGGTGGTGTGCGGTTTTGCCGGCGGTGAGTGGGACGATAAAACCCAGAGTTGGACCAATCTTCAAACTGATGCTCACGCTTGGGCAGAGGTATTCAATGACAAGGAGTGGATACGAGTGGATCCCACTCCTCCAGAGGACGGTCAAGGAGAGGGCGAAGACCCTCAGCAAAACCAAAACGGTGGCCAGGGCCAAAACCCGGATCAAAATAATGGCCAAGGGAATCCTGAAAACCCACAGAATCAGAACGGCAAGGAACCGGGCAATCACCAAGCGAATGAAGATCGGGATGAAGGGGAAATATCAGAAGAACTCCTAGAGACACTGCGGCAAGCTCAGCAGCTACTGGATGCGTTAAAAACCGACGAGAAACCCCTAGGCGCCATTGAAGGCAAAGGCCGTAGGTTCAGACAAAGAAAACCGAAAAACAAAAAGGATTGGTAATGCGACTTTTACTTCTCACATTATTAATCCTGCCCTTCGGGCTCTCCGCTGCCACCCTTACGGCCACGCTCAAACCATCTGCAATAAACCTGGGTAGCAGCACCTTGCTTAAGTTGCGCTGCGAGGGAGGCATTGCCTCTACTGTGGAGCAAACCTCGACCCCAAGGAGCCTAGCCCTATCCTTTGTTTCCAGCGGCCAAGAACTCAGCCTGATTAACGGCAGGAAAGTAACCAGTTCAGTCTTTACCTACCGCATAACACCTCGTGTTGCTGGCAGATACATAGTACCTCCTTTCAAGACTGTAGTGTCCGGCAAGGAAATTCGCAGTGAAGCCCTCAAGCTCACTGTTTATGATGAGAAAGGAAATAATACCCCCAAGAAAATCGGCAACACATCACCTCCAGCCCTGTTACGCCTTAGACCACTTGTGAAGAAAGTTTATGTTGGCGAGGTCTTTCCCATTTCCATGGAATTACTTTCTGACAGCCTTCGCCAAAACCACCTACCCGTACCACAATTGACAACTGAAGGGATCCGCTTCACACGCATACGACCCCAATATCGAATTGGATCAGGAGTGTCGGTAAACGGACACTATTATTCGAACGTTTTCATTTTTGACACCGGAGCAATTGCAATGAAGCCAGGGAAACTTAATGTTTTGTTTGAATTGGAAGTCACTGTGTGGGACCACCGTGCAGACATTAATGGCCGTAAAAGCAAACTGCATCTAACCAGCGACCCCATTGTATTAGAAGTCATTCCGCTGCCAGAAGAAGGTAAGCCGAAAAGCTTTACCGGAACAGTTGGCCAGCTTCAGATGACTACATCAGCCAAACCAAACCGCGTTGAGGTGGGTGAACCCATTGAGCTATCAGTCACCCTTTCAGGCCAAGGGACACTGGATAACACCCCCATCCCCGAGGCGGATTCCTGGGAGGGATTCAAAACACATCCAGCAACCAGCGAGGTTCAGTATACCGACATACGCCATCTTAATTCGCGCA
>CAZAIZ010000018.1:12173-13366 GCA_964485275.1 uncultured Pedosphaera sp. | reverse complement strand
AATTGGGACTGACACAACCTACATGTCGCGTAATCAAGGCAAGGAGGCAGCCAAGCTTCCCAAGCTACCCCGTTCCCGTACTGCCTGGCGTTACTTTTGGCCCGCGGGGAGTTTGCGGCCCCAGCCGCAGGCTCGTTTAAGTATTGCGTGGACCAACTGGCCGTTGTTCACCGTGGGACTGGTGCAGCGCGGTTATAAGGATGAGGATATTCGCAAGATTATCGGCGGCAACATGATGCGCGTGTGTCGCCAGAGCCTCGCTTAGGGTTATTTTGCGGTGACCGACTGGTTCTGCTGCAGGCTGATCTTTGTGGCCTGAAGTAACACCAGTTTTCGCTCCACCTTTGATATCATTGTATCCAGTTCATGGGCCTGGTTGCCTGCGGTAACAGCCAGTGCAGTTCCCCCAGGGCTACCGGCCATGGTAAGCCACCAGCCTGCATCTTCGTGCGAATGTTTTTCTGTGGATGCTTCTTCCAACCGTACCAGGATGGACTCAAGCTCCTCAATTTGTGCATCGATTTGCTCAAACGAACGGGGCATGGGCGTTAATTTAGTTTTTTGGACGCTTTAGGAGAAGCCTTTTTCGCGGTGAGAAGTGTTTTAACCCGGCAACCCTTGCATTGAAGTGATTAACCTGCAAATTCACGGTTTTCTGTGAAAAACCTGTGAATACTGGCCCTTGACTGAAATAGTGACAAAGGCGTATTATCAACAACGTAATGAGAGCCTGTTTAGCGATCCTTTTTGTTAGTACATTGAGTTTGGCGGCCCAGTTTACAATGGGAGGCTTGGGTACTTCCATGGGGATCATGGGCACCCTCCAAGGTATGGGGACCCAGGCCATCACTACCGGCAATAATGCGGTCAATAATCTTTCCAATACGTTGGGTAACGGAAGTAATCAATCTCTCACCGGAGGCGGCGGCATTGCCGTAGGCGGCACTACCGGTGCCGTACCTGGCATGGGCGGAATGGGCGGAATGGGCGGAATGGGCGGCGGTTTGCCTGGCATGGGCGGCATGGGGATAAATCCTTTGACGGGCCTTCCAACGGGAGGCGGAGGAGTGCCAGGGGTAAATCCTGTGACGGGCCTTCCAATGGGAGTTGGAGGAGTGCCAGCGATAAATCCTACTACCGGATTGCCCGTTACCACCACTACGCAAGGCGGAGGTATGGGCATGGGCGGTGGT
>CAZAIZ010000018.1:0-12073 GCA_964485275.1 uncultured Pedosphaera sp. | reverse complement strand
ACCACCACTACGCAAGGCGGAGGCATGGGAGGCATGGGCGGAGGTGTTCAAATTAATCCACAAACAGGATTGCCCGTTTCCACCGGTACTACGCAGGGCGGAGGTATGGGCGGCATGCAAGGCGGTGGCACAACGAGTATTCCCAAGCCAGGAGGAGGCACCCAAGGGGTTACTGGAGGGATTGATCCATTGACGGGATTGCCCATAGGTATTGGCGGGCCGAAACCCCAGCCAGCCACTCGTCCTTCAGTTGGTCCTGTTGCCATGCCTGTTTCAGTAAGTAACACAGGATCCGGGAAAAAATTTGGGCCGATAATTCGCATGGTGAGTATGAATGGATTCCGGGGTTTTAGTGTCAATTCACGCCCCCAGCCACGTCCTTCGGTTTCCAGCACAAAAGGGCTAAGCCTGAACAGTGGATCAACGGGCGCACGTGCAGCCTCCACGATCAAGTTGCGCTCAGCAAGGCCAACAAATCTCAGAGGGGTGACAGCTGGCGCTCGCGGCAGTGCCGGTCGGATGTTTATACGGATGGGGCGCACGCCCGGAAGATAATATCCCATTCCAGAAATACACTATTGTTCCATTCCAGGGCAGTCAAAAAACGACTCTGTTAAGTCTGGATTTTAGATGGGGAGATTTAACGGCCGAAAGTGTACGATAAAGTGGGGGGAATCCTTCAAGGTACGAAAGAATTCCCCGTGCTTGAATTTCGACAAGGCCATTTCGAAACAAATTAATCCGATAATAATGCAAACGGCGAGTGTGATTTCACGCTTCTTGGCAGTTTGTCTTTCCCACCAAGTCGTCACAGGGGAGGGTAGGTTTTGTTCCAGAAATTTTTGGGTTTGCTCTAGGTGTTCTGACAGGACTGAATCCATTTCAGGGATGATCTCAGGCGGAGGCGGGGGCGGAGGTGGTTCGGCTTCTGGATGAAAGAGTTCAGCGAGTTCCTTGGTGCATGAGGGTCTTTCTGCAGGGTCTTTTGCGAGACACTGCATGATGGCATTCTCCACATGGGAAGGAACATCGTTGCCCAGGTTAAATTCCGACAACCGTTGGGATAAGGGGGGCGGGCCGGCTTCCTGAACTTGCTGGTAAATATCTCCAGTGTAAAAAGGGGGGCGGGTGGTTAACAGGTCGTAGAGGGTTGCCCCCAAGGCGTATATGTCATCAGTGGGATGAGGGTGAACGCCGCGCATTTGTTGCGGGCTCATGTAAACCATGGTTCCACTTGAGTCTCCTTCCATGTTTACTTGGACCCCTTTCTCAGAAACACTGGCCGCGATACCAAAGTCCGCAAGTTTTAAGCTTCCCTCCCGGGTTATCATTACGTTGGCTGGCTTTAAATCCCGATGAATTATTTGTTGTTCATGAGCGTATTGTAGCGCTCCACACATTTGAACAATGAGCCCCTCTATGCGTTCCCAGGTGAAGTGGCCATCCTTTTGCTGATTACGGAGCGATCCCAGATCCAAACCATCGACAAACTCCATGGTTACGAAGGGTAACTCATCGGGTAATTTTACATAATCATGAATCCGAATAATATTGGGATGAGAGAGGAGTCTCGCCTTCTGGACCTCCCCGACCAGATCGTTTAAGGCGACCGGGTCGTTTGCCAGCTCAGGAGGCAGTCGCTTTACCGCAATTGCCTGTTGAAGATGTTCATCCTGTGCCAGCCAAACCACTCCACCTCCGCCTCGCCCCAGCTCCTGTACAAGCGTATAACGGCCTCCTCCAATCATATCCCCTGGAATATATAATCTCGGGGCAGCAATCTCCTCAGTTTGGGTTTGAACAGTTAAAAATAAATCCCCTAATTGAATGGCTTGATCGGCTTTAAAAGGAGTGGGGCCTTGGACTGCAGAACCGTTGATATAGGTTCCATGCGAGCTTCCTATATCTTCCACTATCAGTTTTTCATTGGTGATGGTTAATTTTGCGTGATGGCGTGAAACATAATCACTTTCGGCTTGAATCGAATTCTCGGTGGATCGCCCCACGCTGTATTCGCCTGAGTTAAGGGGGTATTGAGCGATAACTTCACCACTTTGACGCTGAAGGATGAGGCGTGATGTCTCAGGGTTCATGTGTTTCTTGCCGGGCCAATGTATCCTAATGAGCTGTGTGCTCAAGTCGATATTGGATGAGGATTGACGAGGAGGCAATTCTCTCGTCAAGCTATGGACATGCTTGAGATTGAGGTCAGGACTGACGGGCAAGTGAAGAATATCGTCCTGGAACGAGAGGAGGTGATTATCGGTAGACGCAATGAGAACCGGGAGGTTCACCTTGATTTGTCTCCGGACGAATCTGTTTCACGCGTTCACGCTCGTGTATGGGAAGATCAAGGCGAAGTATACATTGAAGATTTGGGGAGCAGGGCAGGGACATTGGTAGATGGAGTTCAAATCAAAAAACCGATGCAGTTGAACCCAGCTGCTGAAGTACAGATTGGTGGCACCTACCTGTGTGTTCATTGTCCCCGAAAAGATAATCGTCGCGGTGAAGTACCGGTAAACCGTAATTTACCTGGCCGCTTGAAACCGGGCCAGGACGAGGGGTACACAACAGAAACAGGTCGTGCAGAAACTGATGATTCTGGTGGTGAAAGGATGCCGAACAAGGGGATTAATGTAGATATGACAATTGAGGGAGTGGCAAGTCAGTTGGTATTTGATCTGGATGAAATTTTTATTGGTCGTAAAAATGATGATCAAGAAATTCACGTGGATTTGAGTGGTGATTTAAATGTTTCCAGAGTTCATGCTCGTGTATGGCGGACACGGGAAATTTGCTGGGTTGAAGATAAGGAAAGCACACATGGCACTCTGGTGAATGGAGAATCGTTGAATGGAGCACGTGTGATTAAGCCGGAGGATATCGTGCAGATCGGAAATGTGTTAATGCAGTTTCATTATAAAAACATACAGGGATTGATCGAATCTGGTTCTGGAGAGGTTTCACATGTTGCTTCAAATGATCAAAATAATGAACATGCATTCGAAGCATTGGATTCCTATCCTGTATATAAGGAGGAAAGCTACCGATACCACCCCAAGGGTCACCGTAAAAAGTCCGATTTAGAGTCTATTTTCCAAAGCAGAAAAAGTCCGATGGGACGTATTCGAGCGACCATTGAAATGCGTCTTTCAGATAGTTTTGTTAATGGAGCTGGATCTGAGGATTTTATGGAAGCCCTGCCGGATATCATTTTACGGTTGAACAGCAAGCCCGATTCAAAAGCAATTTCTGAGTGGTTTGTTCAATCGATATCAAACTGGATCCCTGGCGCGGAAAGAGCTGCAGTATTTGCTGTGGATAAAGCCATTGGGCGGATTAAGTTGCTGGCCCACAGACCAGCTCTTAAGCCAATTCTAAGTGATATTTTGACTCACCGAGCTTGGGAAGAAGGCTTGGCGTTTTCCTGGCAACAGGTGGGAAAAGAGGAGAGTGTTAGGCGTCTTTCAATGAATGCGGGCCTGTATGTCCCCATGATGGTTTTGGATGGGGAAGTCGGCATGTTGTGCGTGGAAAATACCGCCGAAGGTGCCAGCTTTTCTTCGGAGCAGTTGGCTATTCTTGTGGTTATTGGCCAGGCCATGGCCTTGCCTCTAATGCACAGAATTCAAGCGGAGCCAGATTAGTCCTCTGGATCCGGCCCGATGGTGTTCGGGTCCAGCCCTTGCCGGATAGCATTCATACGTTTGGCTTCACGTTCACGGCGTCGTTCGTAATAGCGCCTTCTTTCGAGCGCAGTTAGAAACCCACGAGCCATGCGTTGACCTGCTTCAATTTGTTCTCGGTTTAAATATTGCGCTAAATGATCTCTTGCGGGTGCTGCTCCAATCAGGCCTTGCGAGGCGGCGAGAATGTAATATTTGTATGAGGTTACCAAATCCTTTCGTGTGCCCAGCCCTCCCTGAAGGGAAATTGCGACATTGAATTGTGATTCAGCTAGCCCGTCGTTAGCCGCTTTGTTGAACCATTTGAATGCGGTTTGGTGATCCAAAGGCACCCCAAGGCCCAGCGTATAAAGTACCGCCAGATTGTGTTGTTGCCTCGGGTTGCCGGCTTCTGCTTGCAACCGAATGGCTTTGGACTCACGGGCGAATACACTGATTGCCTCCTGCATCATTTCCGGGGTAATGACTTCCTGTACTTTGGGTTGAGGCATATTGGTTGACACAGTTGCGCCTCCTCCTCCAGAACCTATTGCGATGCCTGTCGCCGGGTCGATGATGGGTGCTCCAGGTATAATTCCCGGAATTATGTTCGTGCTAGCCCCAGGGACAACAGGATTCGGGATTACGGGGATGGTGCCCACGCCTCCCGTTATGCCTCCGGGAATCATCGTTGGTGTGTTTGTGCTTACACCGGGGACAGCATTGGTATCAACACCGGGGACAGCCGGGATCGGAACTCCTGCACCAGCTTGTGCGCTCTCTGAATATAAAAACAAGAGAAGTAGTGTCGCCCCCAATACATATGTTCGTTTTATGAAATGCATAACATATAGTTTGTATTCACCATCCTTGATATAAACAATAAACCACATTTGGCCTGTTTTTCAAGTCTAAACGGGGAAGAGATGGATATTTGAGGCTGGATTGAGTTGTTTAGCTCAATGAATTAATTATTACCTCATAAACATCTGTACTCAATAAATCTTCTTCTTCAGCAAAATTATCGTTTCTTGTGATCAACACTGGCCAGTCCTTACGATTTTTTGGACAAGCCCCGTGCGAACCTTTGATAAGTGTTGCCTCGAGAGGTATCACGTCCATCAAGGTGCGAAACCCAAGTTTCTTTTGCAGCAAGCGAGTGGCGATTCTGGCTTTGGGGAACAAGAGTTGTGGATCGAGAATGAGTTCTGCCGGGTCGTAGCCGGGTTTGCGGTGGATATCAACTGTGCGCGCAAAATCCGGAGCTCGCTCCGCATCAAGCCAGTAATAATATGTGAACCACGCGTCTTCTTTGGAAACGACAACCAGATCTCCGGCACGTTCATGTTGAATGCCAATTTCAATTTTAGCTTCCATATCGAGAACAGCATGTACTCCGTCGACGCCCTCGATTCGGCGTCTTACTTCCTGTAGGATGGATTTATTGTTCACGTACACGTGGGCTATTTGATGGTCGGCCACAGCAAAGGCCTGGCTGGCACCGGGGTCAAGCAACTCCAAGCCAAGCTCTTCTTTCACTGTAACCCATCCGGCTTCACGAAGAATGCGGTTGATATGGATGGCCCGGTCTACTTCAGTAATGCCGTATTCAGAAAGAAGGATTGGCTCGACGCCGCGGTTTTCATAAAAGCTGACTAAATCTTTGACTATCCCGTCGACTAAGTGGAGGTCAGTTGAGATTAAGGAATTATTGGGGCCCAATCGCTGCAGGTTGTAATCGAGATGAGGTAGATAAACTAATGACAACGAAGGAGAGTGTTCCTTTTCCAGCCAGATTGCCGAATCAGCGATCCATCGGCTCACGCACTCTGCTGCTCCCAGAGAGGTGTCAATACCCGCCGTGGGGCCCCAAAAACCAGGAAAAGGGAATTTTCCCAATTCTTTTTGTATATCCTTACCGATGCGTGCAGGATGGGTATAGATGTCGAACACTTTGCGGCCATCAGCCGTATATATAGGCCGCGGGGTAATGCTCCAGTCGGCTCCTGAATACATGTTGTACCACCAGAATACTTTTGCCCAGGTAAAATCCGCGCACCTTTCACGCATTGTTTCCCATACTTTCGAGGCCTGTACAAGTCGGTTGGGTTGTTTCCAGAATTGGATTTCACATAGGTCGTGATTATACCAACCGTTACCTACAATGCCGTGTTCAGAGGGTCGTTTTCCGGTGAGATAATTTGACTGGGCCGTGCAGGTGACTGCCGGGAATGCAGGGTTGATATATTTTTGCTTTCCGGTCGACCGAAATGCCTGAATGAATGGCATATCAACTCCAATATGCCTGTCGCATAAACCGACCACGTTGATCACAGCGACGCGGTTCATACTAATAAGCCTCCTTAGGCGTGAATGACCTTGGATCCGGTGTTGTCACTAGATCGATCTTGGAGTTCGTGGATTGCGCTTAAAACCTTCGGTAGGTTCATTTCATGGACCTCAAAACCTTTACCGATGGACTCAAGCAAGGTTATGGTCAGGCGACCTCCCAGGTGTTCGCGAAATTCCTCGAGTCCTTCGATCATCACCAGTTTGCCATCTGTATCAGTATGGAGCAGATCATTGCTCCATACATTGAACCCGAGGCGAACAAGCAGGCGAATTATCCGGTCACAGTCTTCTGCCGGCAAGTAATTCATATCCCTGGCATAGATGCAATCCAGGGCGATCCCAATCGCGACTGCTTCTCCGTGTCGTAGACGGTATTCCGAAATTTGTTCGAGCTTGTGTGCCGTCCAGTGCCCAAAATCTAGAGGGCGGGCTGATCCCATCTCAAAGGGGTCCCCGCATGAAGCGATATGGTTCATATGCAATTCAGCACAACGGTAGATGAGTCTTTGCATGGCTGCTGATTCAAAGTGAGCCAATGCGTCAGCATCTGTTTCGATCTGCTCAAAGAAGTTCGCATCACGTATACAGGCGACCTTTACTGCTTCTACATATCCATTTCTTTTGTCCCGGGCCGAAAGGGTGGAGAGCAGTTGGGAATCGTTAATTACCGCAAAAGGAGGGGCAAATGTTCCGATAAAGTTCTTTTTCCCAAAGGCATTGATCCCGTTCTTAACTCCCACGCCAGAGTCGTTCTGGCTGAGTGTTGTCGTGGGGATCCGAATATGCCGTATTCCACGATGTGCAGTGGCTGCAGCCAGTCCGACCATGTCCAGGAGGGCACCGCCACCGACGCATATAAGATAGGCATGCCGATCCAAATGATAACGATCCACGTGCGATTGCACCTCGCTGACGTGAAAATACGAATTTTTGGTCCGTTCTCCGCCTTCCATTATGATTGGAGGGCATACGAGGGAGAGTGAATCGCTATGTGTCTTGAAATAGGCCTCAATCTCAGAGACAAGGGTCGGCATGGCTAGAGCCAGAGACTCGTCTATGATAAATAGTGTCTTACGTGGCTCTATCGATTTCTCTTCAACAAGAGTGTCACGCAAGGTTGGATTCTCCGCATCAAAAACATTCTGGGTAAAAAGCACCTGATGATGCCAACTTACCGAAATAGTGCGTTCGATCCGGGACGACATGGGATTCACACTAGTATATATTTGCTAACATGACAAGGTTGTGAGCCCGCAGTTAGCTTGTTTTTTTTTAAGTTTTTGTTAAGGTTCGGATGTGACTCGAATATGTGCTGTTCCTTGTTTTGTTTTGGCACTTTTTGGGTGGGTGGCGTGTCAGTCTTCTTCAGTTAATGTGGTGCAATCTGGCGAGCCGAAAAGTGAGGTCGAAAAGGCCTATAAAAAACTGCAAGACCTCAATGCTACACAGATTGAAGTGACCGATAAGCTGATTGTAGTGCGCAATCGGCTGCTATCAATGCCAAAAGATTCTCCTCCGACTCGCGATTTAACTCGTCAATTGGCGATCCTGAATAAACAGGCTACCGAACTTGTCTCTGAGGTCTTCAGGGCGGGTTTGGAATATCAGGCTGCCGTTCAGTCAGAGCGGGACGCGAAAGATCGTCAAAACAGCACAAATTCTCCACCCGATTTAATCATCGAGGAAGAGGGCCTTAAGCTTCATGCATTTTCTATTCAGACTGATGCAGATTCAGGGACACGGTCGGTGGTCGGTGAGTTGGAAAATGGGGGTACGAATATGGTGGTAGATGTGACTGTGGTATTTGATCTATACGATGCCAAAGATCAAGTCGTGGGGGAAGTGTCCGACTTTACAACTAATATACAGGCTGGTTCACGTTGGGGTTACAAGGCGTTGATATTGGATGATGTGGCCGTGCGTCCAGAATTTAAAAGCTTGGATTTCGAGGGTAAGGGGCAAGGCAATCTTCCTCGGCTTCCTGGAGCTGAACCGGAGCCAGCAAAGCCAGCACCTCCGAAGTAGATGCGGTAATTTTTGAGAGGCCGGAAGACAGGATTGGCGGCGTAATGTATTGGTAGTATTAATTCAAAAGAATCCTACATCCCTATTAACTCGATCTCCGCTTTGAGAGTGTGAGAGTGAGGGTTGCGTCAAGAGGCCCAAGTTCTACAAGGGTTCTACTTTAACTCTGCTTTGATCTCGGTGCTGGTTCCGGTTTTTGGTCTCTTAAACCCAATCATTAAAACGCTCCGCTTGCGCTTGAAATGATACTCGCGTTGAACGATTCCTTCGTCGTTATGAATCGGCAAGACCTCGTAGCATTCCCACCCATCAGACCCTAATTCCTCCATCCTTGTGATTTCGTATTCAATGCCCTTGAGGTCGACCCCTCTACGCATATCCCAAATTTTATATTCCCAATGGTCTACAAGGCGGTAATCACGAAGAATGCTCCATGCAAGGTAGGTGACCAGGAAGATAACCAATAGAATTCTGGTTATGTTATCAGATAATGTAAATTCCATTAGAAACATCATGGCTTAAATTGGTAGAAAAATTCTTGTTTTGCAGGGCGGACCCTAAAAAAAAAAATCCAATCAAGTCAATTAATCTCTCCAGACAACCGGTTCGGCAGCCGGTGTGCTTTCAGTTTGTTTTTCCTCTGGATTTCTCTTGCTTGAGTTTTGGTAGTAAACAACCACCCCATAATCCGGTGATTTATCCTGCGGATCAGTGTAATTAATAGGTGAGACACATATGACATTGTCTTTTCCTATTTTACCGAGAAAAGAAGAGACGGTTTCGTCAAACCGGTTTTGCCCCTGAACGATGCATTCCTTGTTACGGAAAGTCCGGATTGCCAATGGAGATGTGCTGGGTTTCTGTGTCTTTGCAGATTTTTTGTTTTCAAAATCCTCTGCCCATGCTGTGGCTTCATTAGATTTAGAAACGTAACGAAAAGGGCCAGAGGGTGACGTTTTGTCCTCTTCTTCAGCCTTTCCTTCTTCTTTCTCGTCCTCCCCTGATTCATTCAGTCGTCCGATAACATCATTAACCCCGCCTCCAACAGGTATAGAAGTATGTCTTAGTTCTTGAATTTGTTCCTTAGAAGGAATTTTGATAAAAGAGTTGCAACCTTGAGGAAGAGGGCAGGTGACCATGCCTTCGAAATTAGACCATATTTCCTGAAGCGTATCTTCATTGATTTCAGCATCTACACCACAATTTGGACAGTCAAACTGTATCAGTTCTCCGTTTAATCTGACATTAACACAGTCCATGGTTCTCCAGCCGAATTACAACAGAATACATTACGCTTCCTGCTGTGAATAGCGAGGATTAAATAGCTGCATTTGCTGTCATAATCTGGTTATTTGAAAATTCTATAATTTTTAACTTGGCCGCAATTTTCGACCGTCATAAAAACACTTTTCGCTCAATGGTGATGATTTCTACATCAGAATGGCAGGGGCTCGATGATGAGAGCTTGCTTGATTGGCGTATTTCAGATTTAGGCTTAAGGATAGACGGGTGTGTTGCCAAGTGTGTACAGCAACTATATGTTGAACTTAAGGCAAAAGGGCTTGTCCTGATGCCGCCTTGTCACATTGGTGACGAATGGTTTTGTCCGGAAGGTTGTGCGGCTATTTTTATTCCCTTCTATCTGTTTGAGAAACGCTTGAAAAATCTTGAGCGTAAAATGATGTTAGAGATCGAAGGAGGGACTAGAGAAGAATGTATGAAGTTGCTTCGCCATGAAGCCGGTCACGCATATTCCTATGCCTATAAATTGCAGAGACGCAAAAGATGGCAGAAGCAATTTGGGCTGGCTTCGCAGGTGTATCCGGAAACCTATCGCCCCCGCCGTTATAGTAAATCTTTTGTGATTCACCTCGATGATTGGTATGCGCAAATGCATCCTGATGAGGATTGGGCAGAAACTTTTGCTGTTTGGCTGGCTCCAAAATCTGATTGGAAGAATGAATATGCGGGCTGGCCGGCTTTAAGGAAGCTTGAGTATGTGGATCAATTGATGGGTGAATTTATCGGTAGGGCCCCTGAAGAGCTGGAACTCTATCGCCCTTCGGTAGAAAGTTCTTTGCGGATTAAATTAAGGACCTATTACCGCAGGAAGCAAAAGGCATTTGCCGAGTCGTTTCCCGATTATTTTGACGATGACTTGAGGAAAATATTTATAGCCTCTTCCTCACCTAATGCGCTGACTGCGGGAGCCTTCATTTTGGATAACCGCAAACAGATGGTTAATGCAGTGAATCAATGGACGCGCGAGCCCAAGTACAGAATCAACGAACTTTTGGAGGAATTCGTGGATCGCTCTGAAGAGCTGAATTTGTCGAGCGTGTGTGATGAAACGGAATTATTAACGAACCTCGTTTCCTATACGACTTTCTTAGTGATGAACCAGCGTTTTACCGGTCACTGCAAACACTCCAGGTAAAATGTGATTCTACTATCAGGAATAATCGTGACACTTCATTTAGTTATTGGGTCTTATTTGGGTTTGCCTATTTTTGTTGTATTTGCATGTCGCCTGCTCAATAAGGAAGATTATTTTGGCTAAAAAGCCCAGAGTTTTGGTGTTATTTGATGTAGGTGAGCCAGCTGGCCTGGATGCTGATTACACCGAGGATCTCAAGTCGCCGGACTGGAAAACTGAGCGCCATGTGTTGAGTGCTTTGAAGGCACTTGGTTATCCATACGCGATGTTAGGAGTGTATAATGATACACAGCTGATCTGTGATATGATCGAGCGTTATCGGCCGGACGTAATATTCAATATGGTCGAACAATTCGCGAATTCTTTGGCCAATGAAAACAGGATCACCTCCTTTTTGGAATTGCAAGGGGTTCCTGTAACCGGGTGCGGATCTACAGGGATCACCTTGTCTAAGGATAAGGTTTTATCAAAAAAAATAGCGAGTTTTCATGGGTTAAAGGTTCCACAGTTCATGGTTCATGAGCCGGGGAATATTGTAAGGATGAGTGAGGGGATGAGTTTCCCTTTGATTGTGAAGCCAGCTCGTGAAGAAGCAAGTTATGGCATCAGCTTGAAAAGCTTGGTTCGAAACGAAGAGGAACTGGTGGACCGAGTGTGCTTTGTTCACGAGAAGTTTGGCCAGGAAGCACTGGTCGAGGAATTCATAGATGGTCGGGAGGTGTATGTTGGGGTGATTGGCAATGGGAGGCTGCAATGTTTTCCGCCACGGGAAATGACTTTTGGAAGAGATGTCCCCGTTGAGAATCGTTTTGCCAGTTACTCTGTTAAGTGGGATGAGGAATACCGAGAACGGTGGGGTATTAAGAATCGATTTCTTGCGACTTTGGACGAAAGATCAAAAGCCAAGCTGAATCAAACCTGTAAGGATCTTTATAGGGCACTTAATCTGAGAGGATATGCTCGAATAGATTTGCGCCTTACTTCAAGTGCTGAGCCGGTGTTCATTGAGGCGAACCCAAATCCCATGTTGGCTAAGGATGAGGATTTCGCTTTGGCAGCTCGTAAAGCGGGGTTCGATTACCCTAAATTAATCAGCAAAATAATCTCTTTGGCTGCATGATTGTTTGATTATCAAATTCCTGCCCATTTTTTCATTTATGCCATAATATCAAGGTTATTATCGGTATATTTAGTCCAGATAGTGGCACATTCTGTGCTGTGAATAAGGGAGGAAATAATAGGCAGTTAAAATAGGTGTTATATTGATTTGTGTTATAAAATGGTGTTTTGGGCTATGACTTGCTATTTTATTGTCTAGTTAGTTTGGTGCTGATTGAAATTGAGAAACTCGGAACTCAACGGACGGTTTATACGTCTAACTGTTAAAAGAAAAGATTAGCTTGAGCAAAACACGAACAAAGTATTGGAGCTTGGTTTTCCTGATAATTACAGGGATTTATGTGCCGTCTGTTTTCGCTCAGTTTATTCAGCAGGGTTTTGGAGGGCAGCAGGGTTTTGGAGGGCAACAGAGACAGCAACAGAGACAGCAACAGAGACAGCAACAGAGACAGCAACAGAGACAGCAACAGAG
>CAZAIZ010000017.1:0-13552 GCA_964485275.1 uncultured Pedosphaera sp. | reverse complement strand
GGAACATGTCCGACTTCAAGAAGTCGGCGTAACCCCCTTTTTCAAGGAGTTCTCCAATGTTGGCCGAAAGGATGACCGTGGCTCCTCCCGGTATGTGTTTCGCACTAGCTGGCAGGGCCCCAAGTTTCTTTGGGGCGACTTTGGCAGCTTTTTCATCCTTCGCTGCAACATAAGTTTCCAGAGAGGGCAGGGGTGCTTTAGCTTGGGTTTCTGGGGGGACAGGGGACTTGGCGAAGCCGATCCATAAACCGGCACAAATCAGGGCAGCCACAGGCCAACCCAAGGGAGAGAAGCTCTTTTGCATGGGGTGATTGTACGTTTGTGAATAACTAAGGCCAATGCTTTTTTTATCAAAGTCTTTCATTTCAAGTTCCGGTAGATGTCACATATTCTGCACTCTATCTAATAGCTCTTGGGCGAGAAACGTTACAAATATCTTATGTTTAGACATATGATGTAACTTTTCTAGAGGGCCATTGGGCGAGATGTCGCCACAATTTACTCCCGTAAAACTCATATTAATGACCATAGACAGTTCTTTTTGAACGCCTCAATAGCTTTCCACGCGACAAAAGTTGTATTACTCTATTGGTCGGTGAAGTTTATGCCCCATATCTTGTGTGTGGTTTTTCTTCTTGGGTGCAAGAAAAAGGAGAACGCATTTATACCCGATACAAATGCTTCTGCACGCAGCGAACTGGATGTTTTTGGAGTCCCAGGCAACTGGGTCCAGCTGAATGAGCTAATCGATTCGACAGGGATCACAAACATTTCTTCTTCGGCAATGCATGTACGACGGGCACTGAATGGTCATTTTGTTCTAATCGAATCGGACACGAGAACTGGGTTTGGCTCGAAGCAGAATTTTATGGTCAAGCATTTCGATGCATCGGCCCACACCAACCAATACCGGAGCACATGGTTTTCAGATGATGGATCTGTCCAGATTTTCGAGGGCAGCTGGGATGCTGGAGCAGCAAAGATGAGCTGGACACCTTTGTTTCCCCTCTTGTTTCAACCGGGCTCTTCAAGCACAAATTTTTTGATGAGCGAAATCATCATTGGTGAGGAGGAAAAATTATTTAACCTAGTGGTTTCGACAAAAACCAATCTCGTTAGCCAGTTAAAGAGTGTTATCAAGTATGCAGGAGATGCCAGTCTCGACAAAAAAAAAGCTGACCCTTCCCCCGAGCTGGCGCGTTTTGGACGTGCGGGGATATGGGAGGAAACCCAGACAGTGACGTTGCCCGATGGGACAAAAATAAAAATGAAAGGGCGTAGCCGAATGCACTGGTCTCAAAGTGGCAAAGAGTTGATTAATGAAGGGGCCCTCTTTAATCCTGATGGAACCGGGAAATCAGAGCACTTTATGTGGGTTAAAACCTGGTATCCCGAGCAGAGGATTTACCGGTTTCTCTATTTCTTTGAGGACGGGCCGGTTCATCATTACACAGGGATGTGGGAGGCCGCCTCGGATTCAATTTTATGGAGGTCAGCATACACCCCGGGCCGGAGAATGGAGATTAGGGAATCCATAAGAAACTCCAAGAACCGTCAGTGGACAATGACGGCCACCGAAGAGGGAATAATAACATTTGGCTCAGGGGAAAGCCGCTTTGTCGAATAGCCAATTATTATGCTTGGGTTGGAAGTGCCTCCTATTCGTTATACTCGGCAAGGGCTTCCTCTAGTACGCCGGCAGCGGTGGGCAGGATCTTGTTAAGTGAATCGATTTTTCCCACTATTTTACGGGCAGCAGATTCGGATTCATAGTCCAGTAGACGTCTGTACCAGTGAACGAATGCAGTGCTGATAATAACTTCTTTTTCTGGATCGATTGGTGAGATCGGTTCGTCCGTGGAGATCTGGCATAGAATTTTCGCCGCTTCAGTGCCTGGGTGTTGAGGTGCCTTCGCAAAAAATGGCAGGGCTTCCTCAAATCGTCCCACGGTTAGCAGGGCTACGCCCCTTTGTTTTAGCGCTTCAGGATGCGTGGAGCATTCTTCAACTGTGCACGCGGTCCAATGTAAAGCCACTTCACCATCCTTGATGTGGGCATTGACAATCTGACTGCCAAGCGACCATAAGCTGCAATCAATACTGCTATTTTTGATCGCTTCGTGGAGTAAATGGAGCGCTTTTTCAGGTTCTTGGATGCTGGTTAAAAATTGCGCGTATCCGTAGCGGATCGAGGTATTTGTTGGATCCGTTTTCAATGCGAGATCGTACTCCCTTTTGGCTTCCTCGTGTTGATCTGTCTTTGCAAGGCAGTCGGCCAAAAGATGATGCGGTCCAGCCTTCTCCACTCCCTTGAATGGTGCCGTCAGTACAGGTTCGTTACGTTTACTGATGCAGGATTGTAACGGAGCAATGGCTTCTTCATGTCGTCCGAGTTTCAACAAGGCCAAGGCCTGCGAGTAGTGGATTGAAGCTGTCGGCCCACAGTCTATTGCCAGTGGACTGGTGCTGACTTCGAGCAGCTCTTCAAACATCTCGGCCTGAAGTAGGTGGAAGCAGAAAATGGAGATTAATCGCTCACGCACTTCAGGCAGCACATCTTGGCAGGGAACCCCTGAGAGCACTTGAAACGCTTCGCGATCCCTATCCAGAGCGGCTTCAATTTGGCCATCGTTGAAAAGGTCCAGTGCATAATTCATCAAGAGGGAAGGTTCCTGAGGGCGTTCTTTCAGTGCCATTTCCATCAAATCCAAATTGCGTTTAACCTTATTGCGTTCCTTTTTGATTTCAGGGTCGTAGCCATAGTGGGTCAAAGTGGCTTGACCCAAGCCGGAGTCCATTCCCCATTCGGCCTGAAGTGCCTGTACAGCGGAAAATGCCTGTTCATGAACGCAGCCAATAAAGTGAATTCCGGGTGCATTACGGAAAAGGCGCGGCACATGACAAAGGCCATCGCCTGTTGGTTCCTCGGTCCCCTGCCCATTTTTCGCCACGCTCAACAAGGGGATGCGGTAGCCGATCACATTGACATTAGTGAGGTCCTTCTTCAAAGCCTCATGCCCTGATTGAGGCAGGGCTTCATCGGCATCAATTATAAGCACCCAATCGCCTCTGACATGTGCCAGTGCGATGTTGCGAGCCGCAGCAAAGTCATTACTCCACTTGTGGTGATGTACTTCGGCTCCATGTTCTTTTGCTATTTCCACCGTACGGTCAGTAGACCCCGTATCTACAACTATGATTTGGCTGGCTATCGGTTTAACCGATTCTAGGCACTGGTCGATGAATTGCTCCTCATCTTTAACAATCATACATACCGATACGCGATTTTGATTGATTCCAGGGAGAGGCGGCCAGTTAATATCAGTAGAATTGAGGGTTTGCTGTTGTTCCAGCGAATCTAGAGTTTTTCTCGCAATACTCCAGTTTGGGGTGAGCTTAACCAGTTCATCCAAGCAGGCTTTTGCTTTCTCCTCATCGCCAGCATTAAGGGCGATTTCAGTAAGCATCAAGTAGGCTTCTGGGTGAAACGGACGCTGCTCTATTGCTTGAACCGTTTGAGTCCATGCCTTCAGATATTTTTCATCTTTTAGCAGGTCGTGAGCCTCTGTCAAAGAACCGACTGTTGTAACGGGGGTCTGAATATCTGTGACGACGTCTTCTGGTTCTTCGCCGGCATGCTGTGGTTTTGTCAGGGTCTGCAGATTCTCAGAGGCAATTTGGTTATATGGATCAATTTCCAGTGCCCGCCTGAAACAGGCTTCGGCAGTTTCGGAATCTTGAAGACGTTGAAAGCACACCCCCATTGCCAGGATCATCTCCACGTCCTCGGGTAGGTGGCTTAGTGCTTGGACGTATATTTTTGCCGCTTCCTCATATTGTTCGGCCTTGAAGTTCGCCGATGCGAGCAACTTCAAACCCTGGGGATTAGCAGGGTCCAGGGCAAGGGCCTTCTCCATACAGTCCTCGAATTTTCCGGAATCATCCATGAGAAGGTATGCCATTGCAGCTTGAAGCTGAGCATCTACTTCGTCCGGGAGAAGACTTGCTCTCTGTCCAAAATATTTGGCGGCCTGGTCATTTTGATTTTGGCCGAAATGAAGATTACCCAAGGCATTCAACAGATCGGGTTCTTCGGGGTTGTCACGTAATGCGTGTTCGAGTAACTGGACTGCTTTGGCATGATCTTCCTCTGTCAAGGCCTGTTCGACCTGTGCCAGAATTTCCGATAAAGACACCGAAGAAGGTGCTTCGCTTGGGTTGGTATCAGTGGTTGATGTTTCCCCCCTGATTACGGCAAGGCTCTCTCGGGCAACAGAATTTTCCGGGTCGAGTTGTAACGCCCGTTCAAAAGCTTCAGCAGCAGTCGCTTCTTCCTTGCCATTATAAAGGCAATTGCCCAACGCCAGAAGGTTCTGGACGTTGTCCGGCTCGATTTCAAGAAGCTTTCCGAAGACACGACCTGCATCATAGTGCCTGCCCTCGTCTATGTTTACTTTCCCAAGGAAGTGCAACATTTCGGGTTGCTCCGGATCGATTTCCATTGCCAAACCTAGGGCGGACTCAAATTCTTCTGTTCGCTCCAGTTCATAGCAGGTCATCGCCAGGCGTGTGTAGGCCATAGCATCACTAGGGGTCAGCTCTATAAGCCTGCGGAATTGCACTCGAGCCTGTTCCAGTTTTCCTTGGCTAAACAATAATGAACCAAAGGCCTCCACCAGGTGCGCATCTTTTGGTTTTTTTAATACAGACCGTTCCAACTCCTTTAAGGCAGCCTGTTGGTTTCCTGCCTGCATATAAAAATCGGCTTGTTCTAAAGCATCATCAGGGTCGTTGACTTCATTTTTACTTTCGTCTTTCGGAGGGGTGACTTCCTCAGTTTCCGTCGATAATTCCTGCAGGTTATTGCGGAGCATTCCCAGATTGTGCTCGGCCAGCTCGTCATCTGCGTTGAACCCCAGTAGTTGCTCGTATGTGTCGATGGATCTTTCAACATCGCCCGTCTTGAATTGGCAGAAAGCAAGGGCGTGAAGCGCTTCGGCGGTGATGCCACCAGTTGCAGCAATTTTGTCATATTTTGCTCGGGCCGACTCCCATCTTTCTTCCCGGATATCGATATCAGCCGTTAACTTGAGTGCATCTGTATTGTTTGGCTCCAATGCCAGGGCCTGTTCTAGTGCCGCTACACAGGCATCGGTATCTCCATCGTGGAATGCAGTAATAGCGTACTGCACATGCCCGGTGGCGTCTTCGGGGCAGGCCGTGCGAAATTCTTCAAAAATGGCTCTGGCCCAGGTGTACCGTTCACTCGAGAATAGTTGGGCTCCTAGTGCGCGGAGGATTACAGGATGACGGCCGGTGAGTTCCAGTGCTTGCTCTAAGGCATTAATGGCGCCGTCCGAATTACCCTGCTCGTAGCAGGTGTTTGCTTCCTTAAGGATATCATCAAGCTCTTTCGGGAGGGATGCAGTTTGTTCGTTCATAATCTGGTTAGGTTGAGGTTCATTATTGGAAATTGGCTGGGTTTCTCCGTAGTTGGCTTCTATGCCGGATTCGATCCAGTTCAACACCTGTTGAACTCGGATTTCTGCTGTATGGTATTTCAAAATCTTTTGACGGGCATTCTCGGCAATGCGTTTGGCTTCCTGAGGGTTTGCTTGAAGCCAGTGAATTTGATCGGCTAGTTGCTCCGGTTGATCTCGATCAAACCATAGTATTTCTTTGCCTGGGGCAAAGAGTGCCTGGGAACGTGCTCCCGGCGGTTTCCAGGAAATTACCGGACGTCCGGCTGCCATGCTTTCTACCACACGTCCGGCATACGATTTGAATATTGAGGGCAAGTTGACTTGCGTGTAACTTTGCCTTAACCCCTTCTGCCAGATGTCGTTTAAATGCCTTCGGACGCGGTGTATTTGTTGAAAGAAGTCTATTACATACCCCACCCTGTCACACTTTTTATCAAGCAGGTATTTGAGGTTGGACGCCTGAAAATTGTCGAATTCTAACGGGAGAGTAGAATCCTTCTCTGGTGGTTGAGAATGACGTAAGATTTCCTTTAAACTGGGGTGGTTTAAAATTGCCCTCCGTTCCTCATTGTAGGGAGTCCCAAGGAATTCGGCCGCCTTGGGTTCTGGCAGATCAACAGACTTGCATATGTCCCGCCAGCTGACAACGGGCGGGCACCACATTGCCTTTATAGGTAAATCTTTTGGTAGAGAGACGGCATCTTCCTCGTCGAAAGTAAGGGCATGAGTACAGTATTTCAGGTCCTCCAATACCTTTGCCCTGCGGTCTTTAAGGTTTGGAAATTGGAGTTCTTCATCCTTGGTATGTTCCAGTGACTCCATGATGACACCGACGCGTACGGGTGCGATTTTTTCGAGATACGACAGAAAAGCAGGATCGTACTCATTATGGGTAATCCAAATCCATACCTGATCAAACGTAAAAGCCTCTGTAAGTTTCTTGATGCGTGAAAGAAAGGAGCATTGGTGCCAGGAGGGAACTCCTGAAACGGCTGGGATGGTGATGCGTTCTATATCATGTGCTTCAATCGCATCGCGAAAGGCATAAAATCCGTTATAAGACCATGCGCGGGCGTCGTTCCATTGCGCACACTCGAAGGAGATCATTAATATCTTGTTTAGATTTTCCTTGTGCGGTTCCGGTATTGCCGGATGACATAAATACTCGGATTTTTCCGGCACCAATGCAGTGCTTTCCTTCAGTTTGTTTGCATAGGGGAGAGTGCCTGTTTCGGGAGGAAGGACGAGGTAATTTGTATCCAGTTCAGGACAGGGGCCGCTTTGAAAACTTGTCCTGCGATACTTGCGATACCGGTTTTCGATGTTGTTCCAGTCACTTACAAGTTTTGGATTAATACTGTGAATCTTTGCCAATAATTCAAAACTCGGTGTTATTAGAATGCTTTTCAGAAAGAGTAATCTAGACATTTCAGATGCCCTGGCTAAGTCTCCTTCTGTATTACGGCTGAAAAGTGCTTTCGCCAGAGAATGAGAGTAATGGGGGAAGTGTGAATCCCGCTGTGCTGCCTGTTCCAGCCATTCAATTTTTCCAGTGTATAGTCCAAGATAATGAGCAAGAGATGCGCGAATTAAATCAACTAATTTACCCTTGTCGGTATTTCCGCCCCCCAGGTATTCGGTTGTGAGATCCAGATAACTTCTATAGTTGAAAAACTGATCATAGTAGTCCCAGGGCATGACATCCTCTGAGGGGTCCAGCCGGAGTTCGGTTTTCGGGGTGTTCAGAAGAATTTCAATCGCATCGAGAGTGTCTGTGATTTGCTCAGGTGCGCCATGATGCAAGAAGTGGCGGATTTGGTTAAATTTCAATATCAGGGAATTGGGGTGTGCTGTGAGTCCTTGATGGAACATATTTGCAGCCGCCTCTTTCAACGCTTCTGAGGTTACCTCAGATCTTTCCTTGTCAAGGGAGGAAGCATCATGGGCCAGAAAGAGGTCGACTTCGCGAGCCATGTTGATGGCATTGTGTGGGGAAGGATTGAGTTTCTCCTTCCGCACTGCTTCCTCCACCGTGTGGCTAAGCATCCTATAATTAACGTAGGTATGGTAACCCCACCCGCGTTTTCCAATCACTCGTTTTTGGTGAGGGCTGCGGACTTTTTGGCGAGGTCGTATTTCCCCTAATATTGCTGTTTTTACTGTTAAATAGCGAAGGAATTGAGAGATGCATCTTTCAGTGGTAAATTCCCTCAGCACCCGCTTAGAGCCTCGAAGAGCCTTGGGAGCTGTTGATTCCCAGTCATTAACCAGTCTCCGGACATTCTCCACCAAAGTATCCGGTTGGTAAGAATAGACTCCTTCATTTTCTCCAAAGAAGAGTCTCAGGGCACTTTCTGGCTGAGTAAGTACCGCACAGCCAGCAGCCAGGGATTCGATGCCGCGTGAGGGCATGCTTCCAGGGTGTCTAACGTAGGTAAAAGCTGTTTTCGAACGGGCGAGCTCGATAGAGTAGCTGGTTCTGTTTAGGAACCCTTCGATGCACCGGATATACATGGAGTCATCGGATAATAACGCCTGGGTTAGTTGTGCCTTGTCCGGATGGTAGGTGTTGGTCACTGATCCGGAAACGAACAAATCCACATCTCGTTCCAGCGTTCCTGGGGTTGTAATTTCATTAGGGTTTATTCCGAATAGTTTGGGGTAGGTACAAGAGGGGCCCTGCCTCAAGCTGGATGCTTTGGCCCATTCCTCGCTGCCTACGGTTATCACTTCGTCAAATGCAGGCAACCATGACTGGTTATTGTGAATGTGGAGATCCAAGTCGGAAGTCGTGCCAAAAACTGGGCAGGCTAGTTCAGTAAGGTCATAGGGCAGGTACTGCCACTCAATCATGTGCCCAAGGAAAAAGTCAGGTTGAAAGGGTGATAATCCTTTAATGCTCAGGAAGGGTTCATCGATCTGGCAGGTATTCGGTACAAACTGCCCATCATCTCCTAGTTTTGGTCTGGGGACTCCAGTGTTATAAACCCTAAACTTTGGGTCTGAAAAATTCTCCTCAGCCCAGACTGACATGGCCAGTACGTTTATCTGGGGCTTTTCGATTAAATCTTTGAGTCTTGAGGCTTCCGGGAGGGAACAAGCTTTCAGAATTTCAACGGCTCCTGTGTCATTCCCTTCAATCCAAAGGCTTGCTCCCAGATAGAATCGTGACTGCGGAGAATCAAATTGTTGCAGACCGGCGATGGCCGGCTTGCTATGGCCGATTAAGCCCAGGGCGGCATAATGCTCCCATTCCGGGCCGGCTGATAGTCCCGCTGTGCCACAATAATTGCCGTGTTCGAACCATCTGGAGGATTCCCCAAGGTCCGGTTTTTTAGGCCAATAACCCTGAAAAACAGCAGGTTTTTCTGTTCCACACATGCTCACGCATGACTACGAAGCAAATATGAGGCCAACCCATCGCTCTGTTTTGAAAAACCCTAGACATTTGCGCCTTTGAAGATGGAGTCGTTTTGGGTCGATTTTGTTCTCGAATATGGAAGATTTAATAACGAGTCATTCCAATCCAAAGATTTAATCAACGAGCCGATAGAGTGGATCTGAACTGCATTCATTCTCGATCCTTCGTGTGGATATATGACTCCCCCAACCAGAACGTTATCCTCCTTGCTTAGAACGTCTTTTCTCCACAGGAAATGTAAAATCTCGAGAATATGATCTCCGCTGATTTTTGAGAATGGTTCATGGAACTTTATTCCTGTTGTGCCCGCAATGAGATTAAAACTTCTGGCTGCCTGGGCATCATCGCTCACAGCTATAATTGGTTGCTTAGGTTGGCGTGATGCAATTAATCGAGCGGCGCGGCCGTAACGTGTTACCGCAACAATTTTGGTGATGGGCAAAGACCTTGCCAATTGTGGAATGATCTGGGCGAAAGCTGCCGCAGTATTATAATCAGTTTTGGCAGTTTGTGAATCGGCGCCAGATTGAATATGAGCGTCTGCTGTATCAACGACATTACGCATAAGTTCAACCGCTTCCACAGGGAATTTTCCCACGGCGGTTTCGCCTGAAAGCATGGTGGCTGTGCACCCATCCAATACAGCATTGGTTATGTCGCTTACCTCCGCTTTGGTTGGATAGGGGTTATCTATCATTGTATGCAACATTTCTGTGGCAATGATAACAGGCCGCGATACTTTTTGGGCTGCATCGATAATATATTTTTGATTGATTGCAACAGATTGTAAATTTGTTTCAACCGATAGGTCGCCCCTATCAATCATAATCGCATCAGCGTTTTCAGCAATTTCTTCGACGTTTTGAATTCCCGGTCCGTTTTCCACTTTGGCGATAATGCGAGGCGAGTTTCCACTAATTAGCTTGCGGATTGCATTAACGTGCGCTCCTGACTCCACAAAGCTTAATCCAATAAAATCTACCCCGGTTTCTTTTGCAAAGGACACCATTTCTTCATCCCGGGGAGTGATTTGTGGCGTGTCCAGCGTTACATATGGCACGTTAATGCCTTTTCTGCTTCGCAGGCATCCATCGGTCTTGGCCGTTATATGGATATCCCTGCCTTCGACCTTTTTTACAGTGAATTTTAGAGTGCCATCATCTGCTAGAATTATGTCTCCAGTAGAAAGATTATTGTGAAGATTTGAATAGTTTACGGGTACCTTTTCTGTTCCATCGTGCGTTGTGTCGGTTGTGAGAATAATGGATTCGCCCGTTATGAAAGACGGTTCATGTTTTAACTGAGTAGTTCGTATTTTTCGCCCAGGAATATCCAATAAAATTGGTGTATCTGGGATTGCTTTCCGGATTGATTTGATAGCTTTTCGGTGCCAGTCAAGATCTGCATGCGAACCATTGAGGCGTGCAATGGACATGCCTGCTTCCTTTAGTGCCAATAATGAGTCCTCGGCGATACTTCCCGGCCCTATTGTGGCGACAATTTTTATTCGTTTCATAATATTTTACTTTATGAAGAGGCTGGTACCTCTTAGTGCTTCTACGACTTCAGGTCTCATTAGTTTTTGATTTGGGGTTTCTCCATTTAAAAGAATACGACGCATATCTGTGCCACTGATAGAGTTTGTGTTCCCGCTATCTCCATGGGCACATGTCTTATCAGTAACGATTCCATCACATTCCGGACAATAAAAAGGGCCGTGAAGACGCATGATTTCGATGCCAAGATCTCCGTCAAATTGGCGTGTCAATTCGTGAGCATCATACGTCCCGTACCAATCCCCAACTCCGGCGTGGTCGCGCCCCACGATAAAATGAGTGCACCCATAGTTACGCCTTATTAGAGCGTGAAAAACTGCTTCCCGAGGGCCCGCATATCGCATTGCTGTGGAGAGAATGCCTGTCACTACTCGATTAGCAGGAAGGAAGGATCCAACAAGTGTGGAATAGCCTCGGATGACAGCATCTGGTGTAAAATCACCCTTTTGCTTCCTCCCTACCAATGGTTGGATGAACAGGCCATCAACCATTTCGAGCGCGGTCCTCTGTAGATATTCGTGTGCTCGGTGTGGAACATTTCGAGTTTGGAAGCCAGCAATTGTGGTCCATCCTCGGGATTGGAACTCGGTCAATGTTTGAGATGGGCTCAATTCATAGCCTGAAAAATCAGAGCCTATTTGAGTCTTTAATTCTATTTCTCCTCCTAAAAAATAGGGGTTCAAAGATAGAAAATGCGCAACTCCTGGATGCTTAGGATCGTCGGTGCTAAAGATTTTTCGCGCTGCATCTTGCCGGTTGAATTGGAAAAGATCTTCAACCCTCATATATCCTACGTCCTCTCCGGAATAAGTTAGTGAGACTTTGGCTTCTCCTTTAATAGAATCAGCAATGGCTTTAGTCACATCAAGCAATACTGGAAGGGGGAATACTTCGTCGTTTGGTAGTCTCATAGAATTCGTTACAGACCGAAACTCTAATTCGGTCATGAACCCCTTGAGTGGCCGGAAAGCCCCAATGGCAATCTTTTCCAGTTCCAAGTATTGGTCCCAGTTTAGCTCGATAGTTGGTTTAATTTTGCTCAATTGATGTTGTGGTTTAGAGTTGGGATTTCACTTATGATTAGATTGGCCATTTCCTCAGCGGAACTGCCGTTAGATGGATCTAGAATCAAATCGGAGTTTTCCGGTCGATGCCAAGGGACATCAATGCCTACAAGATCCGGCATCTCTCCCATTTTGGCCTTTTTATAAAGTCCACGGGGATCGCGTTCCATCACTACGTCGAGTGATGCATCAATTAGCACCTCATAGTAATTAGGAAGGTTTACCCGATTCCACTGCATTAATTCCGGATGGGAATACAGAGCTGCAACAATTACGAATAGCTCCTGGTCTGCTAAAACTTTTGCCAGTTGTTGGATTCGTTTGATCTGTGTTTTCCGCGAAGATTCGTCAAATCCCAGAGAAGGGCCAAAAATTTCCCGGACAACATTGCCATCAATTTGCACAATCGCAGGGATTTTATCTCTGAGTTTTTTCACCAAAATATCAGCAATGGTGGATTTGCCTGCCCCTGATAATCCTGTCAGCCACAAAAGCATTGGACGGTTATTTTTCATTTCTATATGTGTTCCAAGAAGGATGAGCTTTGCCTTCTAGGATAAGTTCAAAATTTTCGACGAGGTAATCCTCGGCTCTTCCGACGTTAAAAATAAATTGATCACGATATGCGTTTGCCTTTTGCTGACATATGTCAGGATTAGCTATAAAATTTCTTATATGGCTGGACATCTCCTCAGTATTTCGGGCTACTGCTCCAATTTTTTCGCGATCGATAAAGTAATGTGAGCCTTTGTATTTTTCAGCAACTGCTGCTTCATCAGGGGAAAAGAATACCACTGGTCTAAGAGTTGATAAGGCGTAGGTGTAAGCGGTGCCGGACATGTCTGTCACCATCAGTGCCGCCTTGGAGTAAAGGTCCATGTAATCACTGCCACTGGAGTCCAAGATGAAGCATGGGTTCTCTTTGAACTGTTCAACGATTCTCTGCACCGGCTCCTTGCTCAAGGTGTGTGGATGAGGCCGGAATACCAAAACGTGCTCTGGGAAATCATTGAGAATTTTTTCTACAATCAATAATCCGTGGGCTGGTATTGAAACGAGATCATCAAATCCGATGTCAATGATGGTAGGGGCATAAACAATGACAGGTTGGTCTTCCTGATGTTTTTGGCAGTATGCGAGCGTTCGGTCTAATTTTATATAGCCACTTGGAATTAGATTTAGCGCGTGACCAGGCTTCAATGTGCTTTGGCGAGGGGAAACGATATTATGAAACATGTTCACCACCGGTTGTGAGGAAAGGCAGGCATAGTCGAATAATTTTAATAATCGAAAAAACTCATCCTCATCCCCAACTGGGGTGTCGTGAATGTCATGAACCATCAGTATTTTCTTGGCTTTTTCAGGCAATCCATCTGTCAGGGTGACGCTGATGACGGCATCAAGAAAATCCATATCTTTAATGATGTTGGTTCCGCCATAATAAACATCTGGTTCGTTCTCATACTTGTCTTGATACGACTCGCCAACCAAAACGATGACGTTGAACCCTTTTTCGCGTAACCTTTGAGCAAGGTTTCCTGGATGTTCTCGATATGCTTGGGACGGAAGAAAAATACCAATTGTCTTGGAGTTTTTCTTTGAAAATCGCCCTCGCAGGTGTTCCAACTGTAGTTCAAATAAGTCTAGAATTACTTTCCCAGGATCATAGCACTTGATGCATTCGAGAGCTTTTTGGCGAACTATTGGATCGTTTTTGACATGTCGTAATAGCAGTTCAATTACATTCGCTAAGCGGGGTACTAGCTCGTTTTTTGCTGTATTGATGTATTCATCAAATGGATCAGTTTGTGTTCTCGAGGGTGTCCTTGATAACAGGGCTTGAATATTTTGATAACGACTATCGGGAAATGGTGCTGGGTTGACCTTTGGCAGGTCTGATATATTGGAACGATCACTCAAGGATAATCGGTCTTTTTTTCGGCTAATTTCTGGCTTAATCATTCAATGATTGGAGAGCTATTATTTTCAACACAACTTCCTGCCAGAACGAAGCATGAGACGTGCCAA
>CAZAIZ010000016.1:0-13612 GCA_964485275.1 uncultured Pedosphaera sp. | reverse complement strand
CTATCTGGTGAACCGACTCAATAAGCTGCACAAAAGCGCTCTTGCCGTCTTTGGGCCCAATTTCACGTTTACCATAGCTGTTTACTATTTGCCCTAACAACGTGATTTCCTTGATGCCACCCTCTACTAGCCCGCGGCATTCATCGGTAATATCTTCTATACTCCGACACCGCTCCCTACCCCGGGTATAAGGAACAATGCAAAATGTGCAGAACTGATTACAGCCCTGCATAATACTCACAAAAGCAGTCACGGTTTCCGTCTTTCCGTCCACTCCCGACATGTGCTCTCGAATGGCAGCTTCACTCCCTTTTTCCTCTTCAGCATCTACCACCCGATTGCGCCTTCCGGCAAGCAGGTCATCGAGATATTGACCCGCATGGTGAAATTTTTGTGTACCAAGAACCAAATCCACATCCGGCATCTGATCCACTAGCTCCTGACCGCGACTCTGAGCCATACACCCCATGAAGCCTAACTTTACATCCGGACGATGTTTGCGGGTTTCCCCAATCAGCGATTCCATTTTATTGAGCGCCTTTTGCTCCGCTGAATCACGCACACTGCAGGTATTCAACAAGACTACATCCGCTTGTTTCTCATCAGGAACCACCCCATAGCCCTTGGCCGTGAGCTGCGCCGCGACCGCTTCGCTGTCACGCTCATTCATCTGGCATCCGTACGTTTTGATGAAAACACTCGGCATTTCCGAACCGCGGACGGTACGGCAGTGCTGCTAAAATTGAAAGGTCAAACACGGTTCCCGCTGCCATCAACCAGACATTGCGCCTCCCGCATACCTCTGCTAAAACCCCGAAGCCTCCGGGCAATATCATGGTCGAAACCAACTCCCTTTCTGAACGTCGCCGAGCTTACTGGCGGGACAATCTCCGCATCATGGCTTGGCTGATGGCCGTGTGGTTTTTTGTGTCGTATGGGTGTGGCATTATTCTAGTGGAGCCCTTAAACAAAATTTCTCTCGGCGGCTACAAACTCGGCTTCTGGATGGCACAACAGGGCTCCATATACGTATTTGTGATTCTGATCTTTGTATACGTACGACTGATGAACAAGCTGGACGAAAGCCATGGCTTTACCGAACCAGAGATAATCAAGGAACCTCAACCGGAATCCAAAGCCAAAGAGGATACCTAATGGACGTCAAGACCTGGACTTATCTGATCGTCGGCCTTACCTTTGCCGCCTACATCGGCATTGCCATCTGGAGCAAGGCCAAGTCGACCAAGGAATTTTACGTAGCCGGCGGCGGTGTCAGCCCGTTGGCCAACGGCATGGCCACCGCGGCAGACTGGATGAGCGCGGCGTCGTTCATTTCCATGGCCGGCCTGATCGCTTTTAGCGGCTACGGCGGCTCAGTGTTTCTCATGGGGTGGACCGGCGGATACGTTCTTCTCGCCTTACTCTTGGCACCCTACTTAAGAAAATATGGCAAGTTTACCGTGCCTGAGTTTATCGGCGAACGATTTTACTCCAAAACCGCCCGGGTAGTAGCTGTGGCCTGTCTCATTATCATTTCCGTAACCTACGTCATCGGCCAAATGAAAGGCGTTGGCGTCGCCTTCTCACGATTCCTGGAAACCGACTATAATACCGGCCTATTCATCGGCATGGGTATTGTGTTTTTCTACGCCGTACTCGGCGGCATGAAAGGCATCACTTACACGCAAATCGTGCAGTATGTGGTGCTGATTTTTGCCTATACCGTACCAGCTGTGTTTATCTCGCTGCAACTTACAGGCAACCCCATTCCGCAGCTGGGCCTCGGAGGCAATGTAGCTGACGGCACCCCTCTCTTGGCCAAGCTCGATCAAGTGGTCACTGATCTCGGTTTCGGGGAATACACCACCAGCGTCATGGGCAGCAAATTGAACATGTTTGCCTACACCCTTTCGCTCATGATCGGTACCGCCGGCTTACCTCACGTAATTATCCGATTCTTTACCGTACCCAAGGTCAGCGATGCGCGCCTCTCAGCCGGCTGGGCCTTAGTGTTCATTGCCATTCTCTACACTACTGCCCCAGCCGTAGCCGCCATGGCCCGACTGAACCTTACCCAAACTATACAACCCGGTGCAGTAGGGGATGCGACTGGCAGCCTAGCCTATGAACAACGGCCAAGCTGGTTCAAGAATTGGGAAAAAACAGGACTGCTCAAACACGAAGACAAAAACGGAGACGGCCAAATTCAATACTACAACGATCAAAATAAAGAATTCGTCACAAAGACCGCTGAGCATGGGTGGAAAGGCAACGAAATGACCACTGTAGACAAGGACATCATCGTGCTCGCCAATCCTGAGATTGCCAAGCTGCCCGGCTGGGTAATCGCTTTGGTGGTCGCCGGTGGACTGGCCGCCGCCCTTTCTACCGCTGCGGGCCTGTTGCTCGCAATTTCCTCATCCATATCCCACGATCTGCTTAAAGGTATTCTCAAACCGGAAATCTCTGAGCAGGAAGAACTCAACGCCAGCCGTATTGCCATGGTGGGCGCCATTTTGGTGGCTGGTTACTTCGGCCTCAACCCACCGGACTTTGCTGCCGGAACAGTAGCCATCGCCTTTGGTTTGGCTGCCTCCTCCATTTTCCCTGTACTGATGATGGGCATTTTCTCCAAACGTATGAACCGTCAGGGTGCCATCGCGGGCATGGTTGCGGGCCTCGGAATCACTTTGCTCTATGTATTCCAGCACAAAGGCATTATGTTTATCCCGAACACCTCGTTCCTAGGCAGCATGGAGGACAACTGGTTCTTCGGCATCACTCCCAACGCCTTTGGCGCCGTTGGTGCTGTGGTCAATTTTGTCGTGGCCTTCGCTGTTTCAAACAACACCGAAGCGCCCCCTGAAGAGGCCGTGGAACTGGTCGAACGCATCCGCACTCCGGGCGACTAAAGACTATCCGAGCGCAAAACCTCCATTATGGACTCGCGAAGTACGCGCACCATTTTGCGTAATTGTGCATCAGTTGTGCAATAAGGAGGCAGCAAAGGAACTACATTTCCAATCGGCCTTGTCAAAACACCCTTACTTGCCATTGACTCACATACCCTAATACCAACCTTAGCTTTTAGAGGAAAGGCCTTGCGAGTTTTCCAATCGGCCACAAGTTCCACTCCGGCCACCAATCCTTCCTGACGAATATCTCCTACTGCAGCCAACGGCCATAGAGTTTCAAGCTCGCGAGACAGCATCTTCTCCAAAGCCTTGCGACGCAAACGCCCTCTGGGATCTTTCAATAACTCCAAACTCGCTAAAGCCGCAGAAGATCCAAGCTGATTGCCTGTGTAGCTGTGACCATGAAAAAATGTCTTAAACTCATCGTACTCTCCCAGAAACACATCGAATACGTCCTGAGTGGTCAGCGTTGCAGCCATTGGGAGGTACCCCCCCGTCATTCCTTTTGCCAAGCACAGATAATCAGGTGCTACTTTTTCCCTTTGCACTGCAAAAATGGTTCCCGTTCTGCCAAAGCCAGTCATCACCTCATCGGCGATCACCTGAGTCCCTGAATCCTTGGCTGATTTAACAGCCCGTTTAAGCCATCCTGATGGATGCATGATCATGCCCGCAGCCCCTTGTATCAGCGGTTCCAGAACCAGTGCCCCATATTTTCGTGAACTCAATTTACTTTCCAATTTACCAATGCATTCCCATTTACATTTACGCCCAATACGGGCGTCCTGCCTGTCTGGTTTGGCCTTATTGAAGGGACAGCGGTAACAATTGGGTGAAATCACCTTATCCGCCTTGAACAGAAGTCCGTTACATGACTGCCTGAATAATTCAATTTGCCCCAAACTCGCTGCCCCTACCGTATCGCCATGATACCCCCCTCCAAGCGAGAGAAACCTGGGTGATCGAGCCCGGCCAATCCTCCGGTTGTATTCGTAGGACATCTTCAGAGCAACCTCGAGAGCTGTAGAACCGTTATCAGAGAAAAACACCTTCTTTAACGGTCGACGGGCCAACTTCACCAACCTTTCAGCCAACAAAGACGCCGGCTCATTGCCCAGGCCCAACGCTGAAGAGTGAGCCACCCTGCACAATTGTGTTTGAATCGCCCGATTGAGGCGCGGGTGATTATGCCCATGGAGGTTTGTCCAAATAGAAGCGTTGCCATCCAAATATTTTTTGCCATGCACATCTATCAGCACTGAACCCTTTCCGCGCTCAAGGATAACTGGCTCCCGCTTGGCCCAGTCACGCATCTGGGTAAACGGATGCCAAACATAGTCCCGATCCAATTGAGCCAGCTTATGCATCGCCTAATGCCTCCAATAATATCTCTATATCCTCATCAGTGTGTACTGCACTTACCGTAACACGCAAGCGAGCTTCACCGCGAGGAACAGTAGGATAACGAACTGCCGGAACCCAAATACCAGCATCAAGCAACCTTTGCGACAAAGCCATCGCATCATCCTCTTCGCCCACAATGAGCGGCAGAATGGCACTTTTCTCTGACGGCGGTTTCCAGCCACGTTTGATAATACCGCTCTTCAGTTGCCCTACATTCTTCCATAACTGGGCCCGAAGGATTCCCCCTTCATCGGAGCTTACCAATTCAATTGCCCGATGCGCAGCAGCTGCCTGTGCGGGCACCGGGGCAGTAGAATAAATAAAGCTACGCGCACGGTTAATAAGCAAATCAACGAGCGCCTGAGATCCGCAAATAAAACCTCCGGCTGCCCCCAATGCCTTTCCGAGTGTCCCCATCTGCACTTCCACCTGATCCATTACCCCAAACTCCTCTGCAACCCCTCTCCGATTCCTGCCATACAACCCGGTTGCATGTGCCTCATCAAGCATTAGCCATGCTCCATAGGTTTCCTTCAGTTTAGCGATGTTTTCCAAAGGAGCAATATCGCCATCCATCGAGAATACACTCTCGGTGATTACCAGAGTATTTCCGACGGATTCACTGGCCCACTTCAAAATGCGCTCCAAATCATCCAAATCGTTGTGTTTAAAAACCCGCAACTTAGCGCCTGACAAACGAGCCGCATCCACTAAAGACGAGTGCACAAGCTTGTCCACCACCACCACGTCCCTCTCTCCAACCAAGGCAGGCACCGTTCCAATTGCGGCAGCATAACCACTGGAAAAACTCAGCGACGCTTCAACATCCTTAAAAGCAGCCACAGCAGCTTCAAGCTCATGCAGTACAGCCAGTGATCCACTGATTAATCGTGCTGATCCTGCCCCGGCCCCAAAGAGTCTCACTGCCTCAACCGCAGACTGCTTAAGTGCAGAATGTCTCGCGAATCCAAGATAATCGTTAGAGGAAAAATTCAAGAGTGCCCGACGACCCACATCGACTTCAGCCCCCTGAACCGACTCAATCTCCCGGAGCTTTCTCCGAAGACCAGCCTCATCGATTTCACTTAATTTTTGGCCCAAATGCGCTTGAAAGGAAGTGTTCATGTCAGGCGACCTCCTCATGTCCATCGACCCATTGCCCGTCAATCATCACTGCCTCTACTGGGCCCTTGTGCCCAATTATGGCTTTCGTCACTCCATTTGCCTCCCCAGAATAAGGTAGAGTAAACAAATCCGCAAAGGCTCCTGGCTGCAAGCAGCCAACCTCTCCGCACATGCCTAGAGCACGAGCGGCATTAACCGTCACCATTTCAATTAAATGCTCATTGGTAATATCTGGATTTTGACGCTGAAACTGTTGCATTTCAGAAAACAACTCCACCTGAGCACGAGCATCAGACATCGTGGCAAGACTATCAGTGCCCAGACAAAGATTTACTCCTGCCTCCCTAAAGCCTTTTAGAGGAAAAGAACGATGCCCGAAATACTCGTGACTTCGAGGACAATGCACTACACTTGCCCCAGAATCAGCAACCTGGGCAATGTCCATTGAATCAAGATAGTTCCCATGAACCAATAGCATCCGATCATTCAAGAGGCCGGTTACTTCTACTCCCTTCAAAG
Source organism: uncultured Pedosphaera sp. (assembly GCA_964485275.1). Lineage (GTDB taxonomy): Bacteria > Verrucomicrobiota > Verrucomicrobiia > Limisphaerales > UBA1100 > UBA1100. The sequence continues at coordinate 7,649 of CAZAIZ010000016.1, read as the reverse complement.
GAGATAAACCGACACAATCGTCCATATTGCGGCCTGCAGATTGAAACATCTGCCACATTGATCCCTTGCCAGCACGGAACATCTCATCCTCTTCAGCAGATTCGGCAACATGCATGGCCATCATCATACCAGACAACTGTGCGCACTCCTGCAGAAGATCCAATTTAGTGGTGTAAGGCGCATGAGGACTAACTCCTGCTTTTCCACGAGGCGGACTATTGACAGCCAACCATTCCTTCAATTCGCCAACTACTTGTGCCGCATCACTTTCAGCCTTCAACAAAATAATTTCCATAAAGGAAACCATCCTGAGTGGAGTTGACGCCCAAAGCTTCACAAGAAGATTTCGTCGAGTTTCAATATTCCCGAGCGTTGTGACCCCATGACATACCGCCTGCTGGGCACCACGCAGCCATGATTTACAATGAGCCGGATCCTCAACCGTGGCCTTTAATGCGACCATTGCTCTTAACCATTTAGCAAAGGAATCAGGCGAAGGTATCGCTCCTGCAAAATCCGTGTAATCAAGATGACCGTGGGGATTAACAAATCCAGGCAACAGGACCACACCGCCCAAGTCCTCCACCCCAACCTGATCTACACACTTAGACCACTCCCCTATCTCGGTGATCCTTCCATTTACCACGCGCACAAACCCATCCTCAATAAGGGGAGCAGATACAGGGTATACAAGACGAGCACGCAAGAGCACACGCGAAAGCTAACGACTGGACACCTCTCAGGTCAACGCCAAGCGTTCGCCACCTAGGCCGCGAGGGCTCGCAACGCTTGTTTTGCAGCAGCAGCCTGCTTGTGGTTTTTGGCCTTGAATTTGTTGTGACGTTTTCGAAACTGCGACTGAATTTTTTTTGTTACCAAATCTATGGCAGCATACAAGTCACCTTCCGAATCACGGGCCACCAGATTCTGGCCCGGTAAAGCCACCTTCATCGTGCATGTGTACTTCTTATCGGAGACGCCATTATGATCGCGTTCAAGATTCACAAACGCCTTTAGGGCATGAGATTCCTGATTATCGAGCTTTCCGATGCATTGCCGAACGTGGGATTTGAGACCAGTACTGAGCGTGACCTTATGAGTGGACAGGACCAACTTCATAGTTCGACAACCTAGCACACTAAAGCTGTATAAGCCATAGCCGGATTATGAAAGTTAGTCTCACTGTCCACAAATGAGCTTCATTACTAACAGGTTATTAACATCTCCAAATGCTTTCATGTCTTCTAAAAGATCCCCGCAAAGCCACTGATAACTCGTCCTGAAGTAACTGAATTTCCCTATAAAGCTTTGCATTTGAAGGCGAGGGCTTGGTCGTCTGGCTTGAATTGATTTCAACATAGCGTGAAGTCAGATCCTCGATTTTGACTTTTTCACCGCAATTCTTGGCCACACACCATATTGCTTGAATTGCTGCACCGTATGCCGCCCCTTCACTTACTTTCAGGGTAACCACTTCAGCATTAAAGATATCTGCCATGATCTGACGCCAGAGCTTTGAGTTAGCTCCTCCCCCGGTAACCCGAACCTGGCGGGCTTTGGCCCCAAGATCAACCAAGCGTCTCAAACCATAGTTCATCCCCATCGTCACCCCCTCCATGGCCGCACGGGCATAATGACCGCGATGATTGGTGCGGGTATTTACCCCATGCCAAACTCCCGTACCGTTGGGAATATTGGGTGTACGTTCTCCTTCCAAGTACGGCACCAGGGCCAAGCCATTACACCCTGCCTGAACTTTACGTGCTTCATTTTCGTATTGGGCATAGGACATACCGTAGTGCTCGCGTACCATTTCAGTGGCCACGGTCACGTTCATCGTGCACAAAAGAGGCAACCAACGGTTGGTTGAGTCACAGAAGGCCGCAATCTCACCCTGAGGATCAATAACTGGACTTGCCGCACAAGCGTAAATAGTCCCGCTTGTGCCAAAACTGGCAGTTACAATTCCCGGCTTCGTATTCCCCGTGCCGATGGCTCCCATCATGTTATCGCCGCCACCTGCGCTCACCAAAGTATCGGTACTCAATCCCAGCAACTTTGCTGTGCCTGCTGAAAGCCTGCCAATGGGCCTATCACTCGGAATAACTTCAGGCAAAGCATCAGCAAGTTTCGGATCAATTGCATTAATGACCGGGGCCGACCATTTGCGTCTGGCCACATCGAATAAAGCCGTACCACTGGCATCACCATATTCCATAACCGCATTTCCTGTAAGCCAGTAGTTGAGATAGTCATGCGGCAGCAGTACTGTGGCCAGCCTTCGATAATTCTTAGGCTCATGCTTTTTTAGCCAGGCAATCTTGGGTGCAGTAAATCCAGGAAGCATGGCGTTGCCAACGCATCTTATGGTCTTTTTGGTGCCTCCAAGTTTCCTGGTTATGGCCTCGCACTCGGCGCTGGTGGTGGTGTCACACCAAAGCTTCGCAGCCCGTATGACTTTCCCATCCTTATCGAGCGGCACAAAACCGTGCTGTTGGCCACTCACGCCAATGCCTTTCACCTCTGAAGCGTTCGCCTTGGCCTGCTTCAAGGCAGCCTTAATGGCCGCCGCGGCAGCCTTTTTCCACGTCTCGGGATTCTGCTCCTTCGCTCCAGCAGGTAATCCTTTAATTAAACCATACGCCCGGTGGCCTGACCCTCGTACTTTTCCATTCTTCAGGTCCACCACCAGAGCCTTGGTGGACTGCGTACCGCTATCGATTCCAATGTAAAGCTCTCGCATGATATTTACATTAACCTTTCGGTCACCGCGCTTGCTTCCAAGACGGATTCTTCACGGGATTCCAAATTCTTGAGCAGAGCCGTTCCTTCGTCTGTCAGTCGCACAGTAAAACGTGCCCCCAACTCGAGAGCGCGTTTGAACTGCTTGTCCGGCTTCGCTGCCATTAATGGGTATTCGGCATGCAGGCCAGAATCACGCATCTGCTGGACCAACCTGAGTGTGCTTTTGCGTAATGCTTCATCCTCCACCATCACATAGACATCGAGTGATGGGTTGTATTCAGGCAACAAACCACGTTCTTTAAGCAATTCAGCCAAGACCACATCACCCATGGCAAAACCCGCAGCAGGCATATCATTTTTTCCCCCCGAAACCAGATTGACCAACTGGTCATAACGCCCCCCCCCGGCAATTGCCCTGAATTTTCCATGGCGGTCAAATGCCTCGTAGACGACCCCGGTATAATAGGCCAACCCGCGAATAACGTTGTAATCGATCTTCACAAAGTCCCCAAGCCCTCGTGCCTTAAGGTTACCTAAAACCTCCTCCAGCTCCCCTGTCGGCTCACTCGCATCAATAAAATTACGAACCTTTTCAAGGGTGAACCCGAGTGAATCAAACTTTTTGGCACTGTCCTCAGGAGCAGTTCGCTCGATCTTATCGACGGTCTGATAGAACTCATAGGCGTTAGCTTCATCACCACCCTGCGAACTAAAAAATTGCTGCCACGCATTCCGACTACTGATCCTTACCACAAAATCATCGGCCGAGAGATCAAAACTGCGAAGGATGTCTGTCAGCATTGCGATTAACTCAGCATCCGCAGTGGGATGATTCTCGCCAAAAATATCCGCATTAAATTGAAAGTGTTCACGCAGACGGCCCTTTTGTTGGCGTTCATAGCGAAAGAGTTGGGGTATGGAATACCACTTTATAGGCTTCTTGTAGTGTCGCTCGCGGGCGGCAATCATGCGAGCGACGGTGGGTGTCATTTCAGGCCGAAGCGCAACGGCACGATCGCCCTTGTCAGTAAAATTGTATAACTGGCCGACAATTTCCTCTCCGCTCTTGGCCGTAAATATATCCAAAGGCTCCAGGGGAGGACCGTCATAAAGCTGAAAAGCGTAACGCCGCGCCACTGTATTCCAACGATCAAATATATACTCGCGAACATCGACAGCCCAAGCCTCGCCTTTAGGCAATGGCTCAGGGAAAAAATCACGGAATCCAGGTAATCGTTCCACGCGCAAAGAGAAACAACCCTTTGGCTTGATGGTCAAGCGCAGGTTGGCAAGTTTATTGAAGATACCTCTATGCGAGCTCTTTTTCCCATCTTAAATCATAATCTGGGGAAAACCCCCAACGACCCCAAAGGGCCGAACAAGGCACTGGATCAGGGCAAGAAATTAAGCCAGTTTTTGATATAACTGAAACAAGCCGACTCCTGTCATCGCCAATGCTGAGATCCAAAGGAAAGCCGTCCATACCATCCCGGGTTGAAGGGGTTTATCTGTTTTCTTATAACGGAAATAGAGTGCGGCAATTGACAAAAAAGGCAGCATCAACGCTTGAGCCACCCCGCCCACCAGAACTAATGAAACTGGAGCTCCGATAAAGAAATACACCAAGGCACAAAACACAGGGACGGCCATACAGCATCTGGAGAGCAATCTCTCACGAGCCTCTTCGTTTTTAGGTTTCTCAATACGCTCAAATAATACAAGTCCATCGGCCAACAAGCGGGCGTTCGAAGCAGAAGCCGTCACCATCGTTGAAAAGAGCACCACAAACGCACCCAATAAAAAAATGGTTAAACCCAACTCTCCAAGGGGTCGATACATCTCAGAGAGTGAAGTAATCATGTTCCCGTCATTTACCTCCTTGCCTGAACCATGAAGCAGCGCCGCCCCAAGAAGGAAAAAGGCGACTGTTGCACTCGTGTAAATGAGCATAGACAACCACGCGTCTATCCGCATAATTCGCAACCATCCCTTGGCTCTTTCATACCACACCGTGGTGGGATTGGCTGTGCCCACATTTTTCGCATACCCCTTTTCTAAACACCAATAGGGATAATAAATCAACTCTGAGGCCCCCACTCCAATAATCCCGAAGGCAGCAAAAGCCGTTGAAAAATCGCCGGGCAATTCAAATCTTAACCCTTTCCCAATATCTGACACGGAGATTTTGAATTCCGCCATGGCTGGAGATGTTTGCAAGCTTACCAGTGCAAACAAAGTTGCAATCGTAAAAAAAACCACCATGATGGTAGAAAAAATCTCTACGGGCTTGTACTTCCCCGAAGCTAGAATCGCCACTGTAGCCGCCGAAACGATTAGCGCTATAATCCGATCCAGCGTTAATATCCCAGCCCCCCCAAAACCATCCAACCAACCCAGTTCAGCGACCACTTTCCCAACGCCTCCCACGATCCCTCCAAGCTGAAACAGGATGCCAATAAACATGAACAGCCAACACCACACCAACCATGAGACAATAAAACGAGGCCCCGGCATAGTGTTTAAGGCTTCCAGGGTGGTCATTCCTTTGGAAATTGCAAATCGCCCCAACTCAACCTGTACCAATACCTTAATCATGCAGCCGGCAATAATGAACCAGAGCAGGCTAAATCCGTATTCAGCCCCCACTTTGGGTGTCGCAATCAGCTCTCCCGACCCGACAATACAGGCGGTAATAATCAGTCCAGGCCCAAGGTGTTTGAGAATTCCGCGCCAATCCTGTGGCGCCTCTTGCGGACCATCCGAAGACATTAATTTAGGTTAGTGAAAAGTTTTCGAACACACAAGTACCAGCTACTTCCAACGCACCACATCATTGGCTTGTAAGGCAGCAGCCGGTTTCCCGGGGAAAATTTTACCATCTCGCACAATCATTGGCTCACTCGCTGTTACAATATTTACTGAACGGCGGGCACTGTAGAGGGTAATCCCGGGTTTCCATATAACCAGCCTTCTTGAACCGTCTTTTGGGTCGATTAATACCACGGTCTTTTTGACTGCCGGTTTCCGTGGTTCTCGCTTTGGCTTGAGAGAATCAGTTTCCTTTTCTGAGCGAGGTCGATACTGCAACTTCGCTTTGGGCATCAAGCGCTTCAAACTCTCGATCCGCTGCTCGTCCAGCGGATGAGTCCGAAGGAACCACGGTACTTTACTCCCCTTCTTTTTATTGTAGTCGGAAAACCTCTGCCAAAAGCCAATTGCTTGTTCTGGATCATATCCAGCTCGCGCCATGTAAATGAGCCCTATTTCATCAGCCTCACTTTCCTGCAACCGACTATGCGGCAATTCACTCCCCAAAGTCGCCCCCAAACCGTAGGCTGTGTAGAGCAAGTTGCGCGTATTGGAGTTTAAATTGTCCAGTTGTGAGATCACGGCAACCCCCAAACCTTGAATTGCCAACACTCGACTGATTCGTTCAGAGCCATGATGAGCCACCGCATGAGCCACCTCGTGCGCCAGGACCGTAGCCAAACCTGCCTCTGTTTTCGTTATCGGCAAAAGCCCCGTATAGACACCCACTTTCCCTCCCGGCAAACAAAATGCATTGGCTTGATTATTCTGGAATAAAACAAACTCCCATTGAGCCTTTGGCAAATCTGCAACGGCCGCAATCCGTCTGCCAACCCGCTGCACCATTGCCGTAGCATTCTTGTCCTGACTCAAGGGGGTCTTGGTCTTCATTTGAGTAAACGCATCGCGACCCATTGAGCGCTCCATTGAAGGTGAAATAAGATTAAACTGCGAACGACCCGTTTCCGGCACCGTGGAACACCCTGAACTCCATAACACATACAATGGAAGGAACAAAAGTAGTCTTGATACAATAATCCTCATCGATAGTGCTTGGAGCTAAACAAATCTCATTGACGTTCTCAAGCTTGAGGTCGCTAAGTGTTGAAGAATATCACTGGACTTAGAGTAAAACAGCTTATCCCAACTTGTGGATAATTTAGAATTTATATAAATACCACTTTTTTTAAAGTTTCAACGGTTGCTTCAAGCAACCTTCCACACAAAGGAGGAGTGGACTATGAAAAACAAAATGATGAAACACAACAATAAGGGGGTATTGTCGTTGCTTGCGTTTGGCTGGATCAGCTTATTCGTCGCTACCGCACAACCTACTCCAACACCACAACCCGCTAAAAATACACCCAAGAAGAATAAGGTTACACCACTCAAAAAACCGGGAGAAATTAAGGCTCCCGAAACTCCCAACATTATTTTTATTGTAATGGACGACCTCGGCTGGGGGGATTTGGGGAGTTATGGGCAGAAACTGATCAAAACCCCATACATCGACAAGCTGGCATCCGAGGGTATGCGTTTTACTCAATTTTACGCAGGTGCCCCACTGGGAAATGCATCCCGGTGCTCCATACTCACAGGCAAGCACACCGGCCACAGCTATATTCGAGGCAACCGCCCCGCCTCCTTGCGAACCGTTGACAGTGTTATCCCAATGTTCCTTCAAGGGAACGCTCAATATGAGAATATAGCTTTGGGCAAATGGAATCTGGGCGGTAAAGGATCTCCCGGCGAACCGTTCAAAAAAGGTTTTCGCCATTGGCTAGGCTTCGTAGACCAAACTCATGCAAACAACCATTATCCGACCTATGTATGGCGTTATGAACCTGGAATTAAGGGCATCAATAGCTGGAATGGAGACGTCCAAATAGCTGCCAACGCCAAAAGCCAAAGGAATTCGTATTCCACAGACTTGCTGACCAAGGCGGCACTCAATGCAATACGCATCTACAAACCCGATTGGTACAGAAACTACCGTCCATTCTTCCTGTACCTTGCCTACACCGCACCGCACGCAAACAATCAGCTTGCACAAAAAGCCGGCAACGGAATGGAGGTGCCAACGGACTTTCCCTACA